>CAJTSY010000122.1:0-7327 GCA_910578995.1 uncultured Acetatifactor sp. | reverse complement strand
ACATCTATCACCTTTATTTTCTGACAAACGTATCACTTTTATTTTCCGGCAAACGATTCCGAGATCCAGTCTCGATATTCATTTACTCTGCCGGCTCATACCACATGCCGCTTCCCCAGGCAGTGCCCTCCTCCATCAGAATCCGGACAAGCCGCGTCCAAAGTTCCAGTCCCTTATTCAGTTCAGGCAATTTGGAACCGTGGCGAAAATCCCAGTACAGCTCGCCGCACACCAGGCTGACCGCAAAATCCGCCCAGTTTTCGAAAGCCCGGGCCTGGACGATCCAGTGCTTTGCCAGTTCGTCCAGTTCTCCTCTGTCCAGTATCCCGCAGGCATATCCTGTCCGCAGATGCCCCACGCACTCGCAGATATCCCAGGCCAGATAACCCTTATGCCCCACAATGGGATAGAACTGGGCGGAAAAATTCCGGGCCGCCTGAAAAAATCCCGCCGCATCCTCATTCAGCTCGGCCATGTCAAACGGAGGCCGGTTTTCCCAGAACCCCACAAAGTCCAGGTACTGGCTATGGCAGCAAATCTCTTTCCTGCAAAATTCCAGTAATGACTGCCTGTCTGTAATACCAAACACTTTTTCCAGGTGGGCCCGGCACTCCGCCTCTGCCTCCGGGGCGGCACATCGGGGCAGGGTGGTAAAATAATCCGGACAGTCCTGGGACGGGCCGGGAATGCCGGGAGTCCTGCGCAGGGCAGAAATACCTGCAAGCAAAGCGATAAACTGCTCCCGGCTGCAGGGCCTGGATTCCGGAATCCCCTTCCCGCGCAATTCGTCGGACAGAGCCTGAACAGCCTGAGCCAACCCGGTTTCATAGGGGTGGAAATCCTTCAGCTCCCCGGTGGTATCCGGTTTGAAATCCGGTTTCCTTTCCGGGGATTTCCTTTCCGGGGACTTGTCCTCATTCTTAAATCGGTCAAATATGCCCATCTTTATGCCTCCTCAGAAACAGAAGTTCTTTTCCTTATCTATACATTTTATCAAAAATATCTGTACTTAACAAGCATCTGGTGATAAACTATATTAGAAAATATTTTGCGTATAAAACAGAAGGGAGCCAAACCATGGAATTCGAGAAGACATTTGACAATGCAGCGTTGGATTATGACGCAAGCCGCCCCGCCTATCCTGAGGAGCTGTACGCGGACATCCTCCGTTACAAAGCCGTCGGTTCCGACAGCCGCATACTGGAAATCGGCATGGGGACCGGAAAGGCCGCGGCTCCTTTCCTTGCCGCAGGATGCATCTTTACCGGAATCGAGCCCGGGGGCAATCTGGCTGCCCTTGCCAGCGAAAGGTTTGGTAAATTTGACAACTTTTCCTGCCTGAACCTGACTTTGCAGGATTATGACTGTCCGGAGGACTCTTACGATTTGATTTACGCCGCCACGGCATTTCACTGGATTCCGGAAGAATACGGCTATAAAAGAGTTTTTGAGCTGCTAAAAAGCGGCGGTGCCTTCGCCAGATTCGCCTACCATGCAGGGCCGGACAGGGGCAGGGAAACGCTTGCGGAGCAGATTCAGGCGCTTTACGCAAAGTATATGCCCCCCAAAAACCGGGACAGACTGCCTTCGGAAACCGGTTCGGAAGAAAAAGTGCCCTGCCGGGAAACGAAACCCGCCGGGAAGCACCGGGGATTTTCGGAGCAGGATGCAGAGGCTCTCAGCGTCATTCCGTTAAAATACGGTTTTGTCCAGACCCGTTACAGCCTGTATCATGTGACGAAAGACTTCACGGCGGACGAGTATATGGCGCTGCTGCGGACTTATCCGGACCACATGGCTTTGGACGAGCACTGCAGGAAGAAGCTTTTTGAGGGAATCCATTCCGCTATCCTGCAAAACGGCGGCACCATCACCGTCTATTATTCCATGGATTTGGAGCTGGCCCGGAAGCCTTAAGCCAGAACCGCAGCCGGAAGCCTGCGAAAAAGAGAGCAGGCTATCCCGAAAAATGAAAAGTGAGGTTAAAATTATGACAGACGAAAACAGAAAAATATTGGAACGCATCAATGCCTATGCAGAGAATGTTCTGGGAGAAATTGACCCGCAGAAAATCCAGGTCTCCGTCCAGTTGGAAAAGCTCAGACCCGTGATGGAGGAAATCGCCGCGGAGCAGGGCGCCACCCTGGAGGATGTGTTTATCCTGTACATGGATCTCCAAAGCGAAGCTTCCTGCGCCACGAACCAGAAACTGAAGGACAACCTGAAGGACATTAACGACGGCTTTGACGGCGGTTCCCCGCTACTGTTCCGCTAAGAGATATACCGAAATCTATTCGACGTGGGTTATACTCGTGAGCGCATTTATTTGCCAGGATCCTGCCTTACAGTACAGGCACGTTCACTCGTTATATGTTTACGTTGGCAAATTTTTTCGGTTGTGATTATATATTGCCGCTGCAGAAGAAATGCAATCCCTGCAGCGGCAGCATTTTTTATATGCCGATATCATTTTGAGGCTGCTGCCCGCGTAAATGGCAACCCCGTTTATCCCTGCTCCTTATCGGACAGTCAAGCCACTCTTTTACGGTTTCCACGGTATAGCCCACACCCTGGGCAACTTTTTCCACATCAAGCCCAAGACGGTAAAAATTCCGGGCATCTTCCTGCGCCTTTTTTAACATGCCCTTCTGCTCGCCTTGTATCAGCCTGTCCTCTTTCCAGAAACCGCTCAGGAATTCTCCCGTATTAGGCGTTTTTTCCTCCTCATACAGAAAAAGGAATCCGGCAGTCCGCCGAATCCCCTCACCGTAATTTCATTATACCAAACCCATCATTTTTTATGGACTTGCCGTATTCCACACTGGCGTATCCCACGCTGCCATATTCCACACTTTCCCGCAAAACCACGGTCAGCGCCTCAGCCCAGTGCCTCCCCGAATACCTTCAGCAGCTGCTCCTGGTAGAAGGGCTTGTCCACAAACCCCCTGGCGCCGATTTTCCGGGCCCTCTCAAAGGTGTCCTCATAAGCCAGGGAGGAAATCATCACGATTCTCGCCTCCGGATGTTCCTTCAAAATCATCTCGGCCGCGTCTATGCCGTCCATCCCCGGCATAATGATATCCATGGTCACCAGATCCGGATTGACGGAATCATATTGCGCAACGGCGTCTTCCCCGCTGCGGCAGTACGCCGCCACCTCATAATCCGTTCCTGCCAGAGCATCCTGCAGCTGCACCCTGACCAACCGGGAATCGTCTACTACCATGACTCTTTTTTTCATTTATATGCTCCCTTCTGTCAGTGTACCCTCAGCCCCGTTCCCGTCCTCCGGGCACGGTACATGGTGAATCAGCTGCGCGCCCTCATTGTATTCGTTGGAATAAGTGAGGACGAACTGTATCTCACGCCCCTCCGGCTCGTAATGGCCATGATAAAATACCGGCGGGTTGAAATGCGCCGGAATCCGGGTGGCTTGAAACATGGCGGAGGCAATCCTGCCGCACAGGACATTGAGATATTCCTTGCCGAACTCCTCCAGATCCTCCGGCTCAAGCAGCTCCTCATGAAAGGAATTGCGGGCCATGCGGTAAAGCAGGCTTGTGTCTGCGCAGAGAGTAAGGCTTGTATGAAAGCCCCTGTCAAAAGTGATATGAACCGTACAGAGATCCTCCCCCGGCGACTGTTCCCCCTGGTGCAGGCGCACGCCGGCGGTCCGCTCCGTGATATCCTGTACCGCCTGGTTTAAAATTTGTTCCAGTTCTTCCTGGGTCAGCGCACTGTTCATGGCTCAGTCCTTCCTGCCCCAGATAATCGGTTCCGGTGCCTGCTCACTGGGATCCAGTGCCCGACGGATTCTGTTCTGAAGGTTTTCGGCATGAAAAGGTTTCAGGATATAGTCGCAAATTCCCAGTCTGGCGCTTTCCAGGACAGAGTTCGTGTCCTCCATGCCGGTGAGCATGATTACAGGTATGTCTTCCCTATCTTTCATGGCACGTATTTCCCGCAGCGTCTCAATGCCGTCCATGCCTGCCATGCGGATATCCAACAGTATCAGATCCGGCTTCTCCTGCTCCAGGTACTTCAAAGCCCTGGAACCGGAATTCACGGTTATCACGTCATAATCCTTCCACAGGGCATCCGATATCCTCGATAAGGTAATCGCCGCGTCGTCCACCGCCAAAATGCGCTTTTTAGAGTGTCCGCCTCTCATTTCATTCATTTACGTACTTCCTCCTTTTCCAGTCTGGCCAGAAGCTGACGCAGCAGCTCTTCGGCATTGTCATCCTCGTACAGCTTCAGCTGCGCCTGTATTTGCCCCAAATGGTTTTCCATATCCTCCGGCAGTTCATGGCGCAGAAGCTCCTCCACCATACCGGCGCACTCCCTCGACCGAAAATGCTCCAGTTTTTCCAGGGCCGCCGCTGCCTGCGCCTTCAGCTCCTGCACCGAGAGAGCGGGAAGCCTTGCGGTCCCTGTATCATTTTCCTGCCTTCTGTCCTTCAAAAACAATCCGATATTCCGGAGAAGAATCTCATATGCGTCCAACAATGCCGGGAACTCCCGGGTAATAAAGGAAACGTCTTCCTCTGCGGCGGCGTTCTCATGGCTCCTGGCCATGGCGGAGAGCTCCATGGCCCCGATATTGGCGGAAGCGCTCTTGAGCCCGTGCACCTCGATGCGATAGTCGGGAATATCGGAGGATTCCACAAGCTGACATAACAGCTGTACCTTGCGGCTGCCGTCCATGTGGTAAAGCTCCAACAGATCCAGAAATTCCTCCTCATCGCCGGAAAAATACTGCATGGCGGCGTTCATATCGATGCCTTCTATCTGAATTGATTCCGGATCCAGTGCGGTTCCTTCCTCTTTGCCGCCTTCGGTCTGCCGGTACTTCTCCGGCACCCAGCGAAGCAGCAGCTGATTTAATTCCTTCCTGTCCAGAGGCTTGGCAATAAAATCCTGGAAACCGCACTCCAGGAAATGCTCCCGCATCCCCTCCATGGCATTGGCGGTAAGGGCGATTACCACAGGGGCGGTGCCGTTCTCCCCGCACTCCCTCCTGATAATCTCAGTGGCCTCGATGCCGTCCATCATGGGCATCATATGGTCCATGAAAATAATGTCGTAACGGTTGTCACGCACCAGTTCGATGGCCTCCGGCCCGCTCTCCGCCTCGGTCATGTCAAATTCATAGTTTTTGAGAAATCCCCTGGCGACCTTACGGTTAATGACATTATCGTCCACAATCAGCACCTTGATGCCCGGCGCGGTGAAGGATTCCCCTGCCCTCTGTTCCACCTGGGAAACCTCCGGCATCTCGGATACAGGGCTTCTGTCCCTTATCTTCTGGGAAACTGTAATAATGACCACGGTGCCCCTGCCGTAATCGCTGTCCACCCGGATGCTGCCGCCCATCAGCTCCACCAGATGCTTCACGATGGCCAGGCCCAGGCCGGTGCCCTCCGCGCTTCGATTGCGCTTGGAGTCCACCTGACGGAAGTCCTCGAAAATCTTTCCCAAATCCTCCTTACGGATGCCGCAGCCGGTGTCCTCCACCCGGAAGGTGAGCAGTTCCTCCTCTTCCGTTTCCCCAGGCTCTCCCGTAACGGATATGCGGACATATCCCTTTTTCGTAAATTTTATGGCGTTGCTGAGTATATTGATGAGAATCTGCTTGATTTTCCCCTGGTCGCCGTTATAACGGCAGGGCATGGAACCATCCAGTTCGTATTTCAATATCAGCCCGTGCTGAGAAGCAACCATGTCCATCATGCCCACGATTTCATCCGTCACGGCTTTTATATAGTAATCCGTGTACACCAGTTCCATCTTGCCTGCCTCCACCTTGGACAGGTCCAGAATGTCATTGATGATGGCCAGGAGGTTCCTGGCGGCGGACTGCACATTCTTGGCATACCCGTAGATCTGGGTATCCGCGCACTCTTCCATGATGATGTCGTTTAATCCGATGATGGCGTTCATTGGGGTGCGTATCTCATGGGACATATTGGCCAGGAATTCGCTTTTGGCGATGCTTGCCTTCTCCGCCTGCTGCCGTACCTTTTTTATCTCATTGATATAGGCCTTGATGTCGGTCATATCCAGAATCAGGATAACACAGCCCTGTATCCGGCCGTTTTCATCCACAATCTTCTTGCTATGGCTCTCGTAATGCTGCCCGTTGATGGAGAAGCTCTGGGGAATGTTCTCGTTGAGCATCTCCTCCTGGAACTCTTCCAGTACCCGGATATTCTCACCCAGTTTGTGGGCGGGCAGCCAGGTAAAGATATCTGCCGCAGCCCTGTTATAGCTCACCAGACGGTCATGGTCGTCCAGGGCGATCACGCCGTCCCCCAGGCTCTCCAGTACCTTTTCCGCCGCCAGATGGCGGAAATCATAATTCCGCCTGCTCCACACCACAATCACCACCATGGCCATGGAGATGGCCAGTGTCACGGGCGTCAAGTCGAATACCTTCATGAGCTTGCACACGTAGGCCGCCAGTACAATCACCGGCAGGGTGGAAATGCCCAGTACCGTCCAGTACTGGCGGTTCACCTGCTGATCCGAGCGCACACGGATAGCCCTTGCCAGGGTATACATACAAAGCGCATAGGGAATGATGATGCGGCTGAACATAAACAGGATATACAGCGGCCCATATGTAATGCTGACATAATGAAAGCCGTCCTCCGCGGTCAGCCACCGGACTTCCCGGTAAAAAAGACCGTGCCAGTTGAAAAACACCGTAGGCAGAACGAGGAAATTAAAGGCGGCAAGAATCCGCAGCAGTGTCCTGGGCGGGGCTGCGCTGCAGTAGAGATACGTGAACCAGCAATAGCATAACGGCACAAAGGCAGAGCCCACATTTTCCACCGTTACTGCTGTAACGGCAGCCTCCACCGTGGGCGCGGTCAGCTCCAACAGGTAACCCACATTCTGCACCAGAGTGCCGCACATAATGAAAATCAGCAGCTTCTGCTCTTTGGCTCCGTCTCCGTTGAGCAGCAGAATCAGGGCAATGAAAGTCAGCCCTATGCCGAAACACTCCAGTGCAATGACTAAATTTACCATGGCTCCCTCCACCCCTCGGATTCCTTTCATCGCGGAGCAGCAGACCTGTTGAAAACTGCCATCTGACTCCATACCCTATCATAGTATATTTTAACGGATATGTCAAGAATTATAGCGGCTTTACACCTCCTCCAACATCCACACCCTCATCTGGCCGGCACCCCGGTTGGCCCAGGCATAATAGGGAATGGCCGTAAGGCGCGCCTTCTCCTTCACCGGGGGCTTCTCGCTGTACAGCGCCGGATTTTTAACACTTGTAAATAGAATAATATGGCAGAAACCGCATAACTGC
>CAJTSY010000121.1 GCA_910578995.1 uncultured Acetatifactor sp. | reverse complement strand
CTATCCCCGGGAGCGCTATTACCTTGCCAGTAAATTCCCCGGCTATGACCTCGCCAACATGGACAAGGTGGAGGAAATCTTTGAGAAACAGCTTGAGAAGTGCCGGACGCCCTACTTTGATTTCTATCTGTTCCACAATGTCTACGAGGGAAATATAGACTCCTATCTCAACCCCGAGTATGGCATCCTTGAATATCTGCTGAAACAGAAAGAAAACGGACGCATCCGTCATCTTGGTTTTTCGGCCCACGGCAGCATAGACGTAATCCGGCGTTTCCTGAACGCTTACGGCGCAAACATGGAATTCGGCCAGCTTCAGCTCAACTACATGGACTGGCACTTCCAGAATGCACAGGAGAAGGCCGCGCTGCTTACACAGTCAGGCATTCCGGTGTGGGTCATGGAACCCCTGCGGGGCGGCAAACTGGCGGCGGCTTCCGAAGAGCTGACTGCCGCCATGCACTCCATGCGCCCGGAAGAAACCGTTCCCGGGTGGGCCTTCCGTTTTCTCCAGAGCATTCCCGGCGTGACCATGGTTCTGTCCGGCATGTCCAATCTGGAACAGCTCAAGGCAAACATTGCTACATATGCAGCCGACGCGCCTCTGAACAGGGAGGAATTTGACACCCTGGTCAGGATTACGGACACGGATGTGAAAAAGGCCGGACTGCCCTGCACCGCCTGCCATTACTGTACCAGTCACTGCCCGAAGAACCTCCCCATTCCGGAGCTCATCGCCCTGTACAATGAGCACAAGGCCACAGGCGGCGGTTTCATTGCCCCCATGGCTGTCGGCAGCATGCCCCCGGAGAAACGTCCCGCCAGCTGCGTGGGATGCAGAAGCTGCGAGCAGGTCTGCCCTCAGCAGATTAAAATATCCGAAATGATGGCGGACTTTACTTCCATGATTGGTATGTAGTAAAACTTGCACATATTATTTCGCGGAAATTCCTGGCCCGGACAAGCCGGAGCCAGGGTTTTGCCGGAAGGCGCAAGATTTCTCTGTTAGCTAATAATAAAACGCTTCCTGTATACTGTCGTATCCTGCGATTCCGTCTTCCTTTAAGCCGATCTTTCTCTGCAGGGCAAAGGTCTCCCGCCTGGCCTCCTGCCCGAACAAACCGTCCACGGCCTGTCTGTGGCCGAGAATCTCATTGCATCTGCCCTGCCACCATTTCACCACATGCCCGGCGGAACCCACGATGTATTTCTGCCCGGACTTCTGCGCCTTCAGTATGATTTGTCTGCGGACATACTGTGTCTTCGGGCCGTCTATCCCATCCGCATTCAGCTCGTTACCGTTTTCGTCCCGAATATTGTCGGCCCTGGCTGCTGTCTGGAAATGTAAAATATTGATATTTATCTTCTCCTCCCGGGGAACCCTTTCAACGATTTTGTCAAAATCCGTATAAAACCAGTTCAAGTCTACGTTTCCCTGCACGCCGGGCACGTGGCCGCCGGAAGTATACTGCCAGATATCTGCCACCTCTCTCTCATCTTCCGAAAGCGTTGTCTTGTATCTGGCATACCAGATATACACTTTCCCAACCGCAGCCTTAATCCGCCCCAGTTCAAAATAATTCCGAAGATAGTCACGATTGCCGTATAGAACCGGAATGTAACCAGCATCCCGCACATGGGCCAAAAAGGCAATTGCCATGTCCGTAGCCAGCCCTTTTGTCACTTCCACCCCGTTTTTCCTGGCATAATTTACACTGTCATACTCAAAGTCAAAGGCAATGGGACAGTTCTTCCAGTACTTCCCTGCCTGGGCAACCGCATATCCCCCCTCTGCAGCCGCCATTTCCTCCGTATATGCATAAGAAAACCAATACAGCACCACAGACATGCCAAGATGGTAACAGGCTGCCGCATTCGGCGCGTATTGCTGATCCACATTATTCCGGCCGTATCCGATCCGCAGCCCTGCCATCCGGTATCCTGCGTTCCGTACCCGCTTCATATCCACCACGCCCTGGTGGGCGGACAGATCCGGCCCCTCCCCTGTGATATACCTGCTCATAAATTACCCCGTTTCGTTATCTGCCGCAAAGCGGCTCATTCTGAACAATATATGCGCGGAGAGACCGTCCGCATTCCTTCCCCCGGTACCTTTTCGTTCCTGCCCTGCATCGGATCCCTCTCGTTCCGTAAATTCCAGACATTTTCTCCGGACATCCGGAAACCGGGGCTTTGTTATGATATCTGATACAGCCGCTGCCCTGCCTCATAGGCTCTCCTGAGAAACGCTTCCGGCTTATCTCCTGCCGGCATGCACACCTCAAGCACCAGTGGATTTTCATAGGCGGAATTTCTCAATACATTCATCAATTCCTTCCAGGGGAAATCGGGATCTTCCGGTATCCGGTGCGCGTCGCCGCAGCCAGGCTCTCCTCCCCATCCGCGGTTGTCATGCAGATGGACGAGTAGATTCTGTCTTTAAAAGGATACACCAGTTTTTCCACAAAATCCCTGCCCCATACCAGGTTGGCATGCCCGGTGTCAAGACACAGCCCCAGAAACTTTTCCGGATAGCGCCCAAACAGCCGGGTAAACTGCTCTATCTGCAGCTCACCCGGCGCTTCAAATAGATTTTCAATACAGATGCGGACATTTTTTTGCTCACAGAACGGCATCAGCTCATCCAGGGAGCGGTATACCTGGCCGTAAAATACTTCCTTGAAATCCGGTTTCCTTTCAAATTCCTCATAAGGAAGATACATATGCAGCACGATTTCCCCTGCCCCCAGAATCCGCGCCAGTTCAACCCGGTTCCGGATCAGCTCCACCCCGGCAATGCGGTTTGGCTCCAATTGTGAAGTGTAGTCTTTCCGGTAATGCCCCTCTATCCGTGCATTCTCAGCCCTGGAGCTGCCCTTGCTCGCATGAAGTGATTTTGCCTGCAGGCCGTACTCTTCCATCCATCCGCGTATCTGCTTCATCTCCGAAACGGCATAAATATAATCTCCATCCCACTCATAGCACCAGTGCATGTGGGAAAAACCGGCCCCGGCAATCTGCTCCAGGCTCCGTTTCATATCCTCAATCTTCACAAACTCCCTCTCAAAATCCGTGTTGATGCCCAGTTCCATTTTTTGTTTCAAACTTTCCGCCTCCTTCATCCTACGCCATATCGGCTTCTCTGTTACTTCTTAAAAAATTCCACTATTTTTCCTCAAAATATTCCTGAAAATCATCCGCCTTATTCTCCCCGCTGCCAAAGCGGGCCCACTTCCGGATTCCGGTCACAAGAAGCAGGGTTCCTGCCAAAGCCGCCGCTCCCCATAATACCACTACTGTCATCCATCCCGAGCTTTCCGCCACCGCCCCGAAGACGTAAGTACTCAATGCGCTTCCCACATAAGTGGCCGCATTCAGGATTCCGGAAACCGTGGAAACATTCCCCCTGCCTGCAAAATGCCCCGGCACCCGGCTGATCAGCATCAGGTTTACACCGAACATACAGCCTGTAATAAGCATCATCATCACCACGCAGGCCGCCGGATGGCTGTCATAAACGGCGAGCATGGAAATCCCCGCCAGGGCGCCGGTTCCGAACAGCAGGGCGGCGGTAAGCACTTCGTTTTTCAGCCTGTACAGAAGCGCCGAGGACAGCAGTGTGCTGAATACGCTGCATATAGGCAGCACGGCGGTGGACAGGATGGACTGGGAACTGCTCATGCCGAACATTTCCGTCATATAGACAGGCATCCATGTGGTAATCCCGTCCTTTAGGGTGCCGTGCAGTATGATGGACAGGAGGATTGCCATAATGGGTACGCCTGCGAACAGGGCTCCTGCTTTCGTCCGTTCGAGCCCGGTTTCCGCAGGGACGGCCGGTACCGCCGCTTTTGCTTCCACATCTGCCTTCCCGTCTCTTGCACCTGCCGCTTCCGCACCGCCTTCTCCATCTGCCTCCTTATTTTCCACCCCCTCCGCCTTCGCGTCTTCCTTTTCTTCCTTCCCTTCCAGAGACGCCCTGTCCCCGAACATCCTGCCCGTATTCCGGATCCACACGAAAGCCACTGCGATTCCCACCGCCACAGCCAGGTAAAATGCGGTTTTCCACCCCGATATCCGGATAAACAGCGGTGTCAGAAGATACAGCACAACCGTAGCGCCCGACGAGGACAGCGATACCCACACGCAGCCCTTCCGATACCAGTCCTCGTCCAGACTCTCCGCCATAATCCTCACCAGGGGCGGCCAGAGCATGGACTGGAAAAAGCCGTTGACAAACCAGGCCGGAATCATTACCTCCATCCGGGGCAGAAGCACTGCCAGGAGATTGCAAAGTGCGGAGCCTGTCAGCCCCGTGAAAATCATTTTCCGCGGCTCGTGTCTGTCTCCCAGGAATCCGCATATAATCTGCCCCATGCCATAGCTCAGGAAACTGGCCGTAACAGGAAGCCCGGCAAGATTCTTGCCTATCTGCAGGGCGGCCTGGATTTCAACCATGCAGACCGCGTAATTCAGCCTGGTCAGATAGCTTACAAAATAGACCAGGCAGCACAGCAGGCATAAGGTTCCCATCTGCTTCCTGGATATCCTCGCTTTACCCATCAGAAAATTACCCCCTCACCACGTCAACAGAGGCCTTTTTGTATGCCTCCCACACCTCGTCCGAAAGCCCCGAATCCGTTATACAGAGAAAATTCGGTTCAAATCCGCTTATCTTCAGCGGAGCGTAAGATTCAAATTTGGAGCTGTCCGCCAGGATACAGGCCTGGTCTGCTATTTCCAGATAAGCCCTCTGTATGGCAATCAGCTCCCCCATATGGTCACTGATGCCGAATCTCAGGGAGATTGCCGAAGGCGCGATAAAACATTTGGATATATGGAGCTGACGCACCATATCCAGAGCCAGGTGCCCGCAGAAACACTTCTCCGCCGGCAGATAAAATCCTCCCGCCAGAACCACGCGGATATTTTCTTTCTCCTCCAGGATTTTCATCACCTCCAGGGAATGGGTCAGCACGGTAAGCGCACAGAACCGCTCTCCCAACAGCGCCGCCAGTTCGTAAGCAGTGCTTCCCGCATCCAGGGCGATAAAGTCCCCCTCTTTAATATAGGAACAGGCCTTCACCGCCAGGCTATGCTTTTCAGCCTGATGCTCTCCGCGTCTTCCGGAAAGACTGGTGTAATTCTGCAGCTTCCCCATTGCAATGGCACCGCCGTGAAGCCGCTTCAAAACTCCCTGGCCCTCCAGGTATTCCAGGTCTTTCCGTATCGTCTCTACGGAAACCCCAAAAACTTCCGTCAGCTCCGAACTGGTGATGGAAGTGCGCATTTTCACCATATCCGCAATTTTCATTCTTCGTTCATCCGCAAACATTTCTTTTCCTTTCCCTGGCTGTTTTTTCATATCCGCCCGCTTAGGAATTGTCGGAAAATAACTGCTGCAGTTTCCTTTTGATTACAGGGTTCGCGAAGCGGTTCCTGTAATATCTTTAGGCAAAAGCCCGGAAATACAATAATAATTGCCATAAACCTGCAGCGGTTATTTTCTTTATGTCCAACACATCAGTCAAAGTGCGAATATGTAACGAGTGGGCGCTGAACCCCTGCGCTGCCGCATTATACTCGTGGCGCATTTAACTGCCGCTTTTCTGCCCTGCATCGTCTGCACCGGTACTGCGCTGCCGTCGGCAGGCGTGTCCACCGCATCGCCTTTCTTGCCCCTTCGCCTTCCTTGCCCCCTCGCCTTCCTTGCCCCCTCGCCTTCCTTGTCCTGCCTTTTCCTGCTTTATCCTGCCTTATCCTGCTTTCTCCTGTCTTATCCTGCTGCACTTCATGTATTTGCAACCAATCCCATGCATTCGCAACTATATACAAATATATACAACCATTTCACAGAAAAGTCAATAGAAAAATCAACTGATATACAGAAACTGATGCACAACAACCGCAGACGCAGCGATATAAACTTCCCCGGTGCAAGCACCCAAACACCGCATGGGTGTTTGCCTCCCGCTTCGCAGAAACGGGATATTCGCCCAACCTCGCTACGCTCGGTGCCGGTTTGCACGACGCAGGCATCGGGGAATGTACCCTCAATGATTCAATGAATTCGCAGAACCCATTCCACAGCAGTCTCGGGTTGGTCACGCAAAAATACGTAATAACGCCTCGCAGAAGCAGCGGGTAAACAGCCGCATTCACTCTTTAGGTGAAAAAATATCACTTTATGTGTAGTTGTATTTTTCGGGAAACAGGGATAAAATTTTATCAATATGAACGTCACAATTTAAACCCGAGGTCAAAAACATTTGCCAATGTAAAGGCGTATGACGAATGAGCACTTTAACAATGCAGACCGGAGATCGATAGATGAATGCGCTCACGATTATATACCCGCGGCCTAAAATATTTACCAAAAAAACATTATAAGGAGTCTCCCATCATGAAACTACAGATCGGCGAAAACATAAAATCCCTCCGCAAAGCCGCAAACATCACCCAGGAAACCCTGGCCGAAATGCTCGGGGTGTCCTGCCAGTCCGTCTCCCGCTGGGAACTGGGCGTGTGCTATCCCGACATAGAGCTGCTGCCCGCCATAGCACAGATTTTCCGCTGCTCCACGGACAGCCTGCTGGGCATTGACGATGCCACGGAAAAGGCGAAAGTAAACCGATATCTGGAACGGTTCCAGGCGGCCATCAACAAGGGAAAGGTCCAGGAATGCATTGATACCGCCCGGGAAGGAGTTGCGGAATTTCCCAACAATTACACGCTGCTCAACAAACTGATGTACGCCCTCTTCATATCCGGCGACGAGGATGGCAACATTCCGGAATGGAAGGAAAACATGGAAAAATACGACAAAGAAATCGTCGCTCTGGGAGAGCGGATTCAAAAGCACTGCCCTGACCAGGACATCCGCCTGGAAGCCACCGCCCGACTGGCCTTCCAACATGTGGAGATGGGGCGCAAAGACCTGGGACGTTCCATCTACGATACCCTTCCCCCCAAGGAATTATGCCGGGAAAACCAGATCTGGTGGGGACTGAAGGAAGAGGAAAAACTGCCCTTTCTCAGGAAGGAAGTCCTGGCAGATTACGAAAGCCTGCGTGGCAACATTTGGATGCTCAGCCAACAGGACAGGATTCCGGATCAGGGCGCAGTGATGATGATAAAGAAAATATTTGCCCTGGATAACCTGGTTTATGACGGAAAGCCTTCCCCGGACAACTGGCTTACCGCAAGGCTGCAATGCGATCTGTCAAAACTGTACGCAAAACTGG
This sequence comes from uncultured Acetatifactor sp., assembly GCA_910578995.1. Taxonomy (GTDB): domain Bacteria; phylum Bacillota; class Clostridia; order Lachnospirales; family Lachnospiraceae; genus Acetatifactor. The sequence continues at coordinate 4,301 of CAJTSY010000121.1, read as the reverse complement.
GCCTGGAACGGCCTATGTACGAGCACCTGCATCTGACAGCCCGGGCGGCGAAAGCCTTTGACCTCCGGCCGGAACGCCAGACCTGTTCCAGTCTCCTTTTAGGCGACATAGAGGAAAAGTCCATTGATTTCGAAACGGATGATACCAGGCCCCTGACGGAAATCATGCGGGACAAATGGCTTTCCGTTTCCGCCTTTGACCCGTACCGCCAGGAGGAGCCCTTCCGGGATCTCCTGCGCTCCCTGGGCGCTTAATGACAAAATCCCGCGCGAAGCCTCACTCATTCCGGAAAATCCGGCTTGTCCGGGCCAGGAAAGGATAGTTTACATGAAAAATATACCGAAAAAGAATTCCGACTTGAAAAATACAGCCTCCCCCTCCCGGGAATTTGCCCCCATCCTGCGCCGGGCCGGTATCACCGCCTGGCTGTGCAGGCTTCTGCCCATTCCCATAGGCCTGTACAATGCCCGTCTGCTGTCCCGGACCGTGGCCAGTGCCATATCCGGGGACAGCGGCGGCGTACTCCGAAGCGGAGGTTTTCTGCTCCTGCTGTTGGCTCTGGCGAAGGCCTTTGATTTCCTTGCAAACGCGGCATACGGGAGACTCTCCTCCCGGGCGCTGCACCAGTGCAGGCAGCTGCTGTACCGCCGTTTCCTCTCCTGCCCCCTTTCCCTGCTCCATGAAACGAAACACGGTCAGGCCACGGAAATGCTCAATGACGATTTCGACACGGTAACGGAAAAATTCCTGAACCTGTATCCCGGCTTTTTCACCGGATTTGCCACTCTTCTCGCCTATTTTTCCTTTCTTCTGGCACAGAGCCTGACCGCCGCCCTGGCGCTGCTGGTCATATCCCTCCTGCAGGCTGTTCCGCCCCTGGTGGTAAAGCGATTTCTGGAAAAAAATTACGGCGACACCAGGGAAATTGAGGCGCGGATTACGGACTGTACCCTGGAATATTACCACGGTTTTGCCTGTATCAAAATGTATGGGCTGAAGCACTGGTGCCTGAACCGCCTTGCCCTGCTGCACAAGGATTACCTGGTCATCGGAAACCGTTCGGAGGCCGCCTGCCAGGCGGAGCTGACCCTGAAACAGCTCACCGGGAATATCCTGACCTACGGCACTTACGGGCTGATGGGATTGTTTGTGCTCCGTGAAACCATGGCACTGGAAACCGCCGTAGAGGCCATTGCCCTCTCCCAGGGATTTTATGCCGCCGCCAAAACCATATTTGACACGATTCCCGCTTTCGCGGTAGCGGGAAAAGCGGAAACGAGGATAGCGGCTTTCTATTATAATGAAGAATCGGCCCCGGGAGAAACCATGGGACTGGCTCATGGCGTTTCCGATTCCGAAAAGTTATACGGCACGAATCCCTGCATCCGCTTTGACCATGTATCATGCAGCTTTGAGGGCAGGCAGGTGCTCAATGACTTCAGCCTGTCCCTCCCGGCAGACCGCACCGTCCTCATCCGGGGAGCCAACGGCATGGGAAAATCCACCCTGCTTCGCCTGGCTTTGGGCTTAATCAAACCGGGCTCCGGCGATGTCAGCATGGGAGGAATCCCTTCCTGCGCCCTCCCTCCGGACAGTTTCCCGGAAAAAATCTTCTATCTGCCCCAGGAGGATCCTGCCTTCCATGTCTCCGCGGAAGAACTGTACGCCATGGTTCCCGGTGTGGAAACCCGGGAAGCCCTCTCCTTCGCGTACCGCTTCCGCCTGCAGGAGGAACAATGGAAACAGCCCATAGATACCCTTTCCGGCGGTCAGCGGAAGAAAGTATTCCTGGCACTGGCGTTGGCGCTGCATCCCGGGCTGCTGCTCCTGGATGAGCCGGGCAATTCCCTGGACGGGGACAGCAGGGAAATTCTGGCCGGGCTGCTGAAACAGCGGGGAGGCGGTACTCTCATTGTCACACATGACTCTGCTTTTGACAGGTTGGCGGATGTCTTCCACACATTGGGGTAAGCCTGGCCCGGGCTGCCCGAAAACGCATTAGGAATTGTTGCCCTGCATTACAGAAGCGATGAAGTCCCGGTTCCCGGATTTTTCGCCAAAATATACTCAAGACCGCCAGAATTCATCGTTTTGATTCTATTATGCAGAATAATATATCGGTATACAATGAAGACTGCGCTTGTATCCTCAAGAAGATTCTGGCAGAGTTTGCCCTCATTCTGTCCGGGTCAGGTACCAGAAAAGGAAATCGGGCAAGCATTCCATCATAAAAAACACAAAAGATATCAGTGGCAAAAACGGCTCTATATATTCGGAAAAGAGGTTCCAATGAATACAAAAAGTAATGCAAATGCAAAACGAAATACGGATAAAAAAACGAAAATCAAAAAGGAAATATACGGTGACGCGCTTTATTCCATGCGCATCCCCATCCTGCTCCACACTGCCGTCGCCTGCGCGGAAGGCATCCTGGCCGTTTTCACCGCCACCGTACTGGGACAGTTCGCGGATTCCGTCTTCCGGCTTGATTTTGCCCTGGGAATGGAAAGCGCCCTCTCCCTGGGACTGGCGTTGTGCGGGATGATTCTCTTCCTGCCCGCCCTGACGCTGCTTGCCAATGTTTTCATGCTGAAATATGCCCTCGTTCATGACCGCATGGTTCTGGGACGGTTCCTGGACAAGACTTACGACTCCGTCCTGCCGTATGAGCCGGGGGACATTCAGAACCGCCTGGACTGGGACCCCACCAGGCTACGCTGCGATCTGGTGGAATACATCAACAAGGGGCTTATGATGCCTGTAACTCTCGCCTTCCTGCTTTTCCACGCCCTGGAATTAAGCCCTGTTTACACCGCGGCGGTTTTCGGCATCTCTCTGCTGAAGCTGCTGATTCCCCTGGCGGTCAGGAAACTGGAAGGCCGCTGCGAACAGGAAACCCGGGAGTATACCTCCGCCCGCCGCTCCCTGGAGGCGGAAATCACCCAGAATCCCTGCATGGTAAAGCTTTACGGCCTGGGGGAAGCCTTCGGCGGCAAAGCTGACCGGCTCTATCAGGATTTCTTCCGGCAGACACAAAAAACGAGCATCCGCCTGTCCGCCGGCGCGCAGGCCCTCTCCTCCTTTACCGGAACCTTCTGCCTCCTGGCTATCCTGCTGTCCGGCTCCCTGTTGGCGGCAAAAGGCTTCATCACCCCAGGCACCGTGGCATCCATGTACGGATACTCGGCGGTTTTCAATACCTTGTTTGAAAATACCGGCTTCCTGCTCCGGGACCTCCCTGTCCTGCGAAATACGGCTGACAGGCTGTCCATGTTCTATGAGAATGCCGAAGAAAATTCCGAGCGCATTATGGAACGAAGCGATAAGAGCACGCAGAACAATATTACAAGCAAAACCATTCGCGAATACGTGCACAAATTTATGAAGAATGTCTCGACAGGGACTACGAAGAGTACCTCAACAAGAACTGCAAAGAATACCTCAACAGGCACTGCAAAGAATGCCTTAACAGGCACTGCAAAGAATGCCTCGACAGGCACTGCAAAGAATGCCTCGACAGGCACTATAAAAAATGTCTCAATAGAAACCATGAAAAATGCCGCCGGAAAAGCCGCCATCCCAACAGACGGGACATCCAATGACCGGAAACAGATTACACAGTTAGACTGCCAAAACCTCTCCTACGCCTACGGCGGTCAGCAGGCCCTGCCCCGGATCTCCTTCTCCCTCCGCCCGGGCGGAAAAACCGCACTCTGCGGCCCCAACGGCAGCGGCAAATCCACGCTCCTGAAGGTTATGGCATGCCTGCTCACAAATTACAACGGAAAACTCCTTGTAAACGGCAGGGAACTGCGGGAATGGGACACCTGGGCTTACCGCAGCCACATCGCCTATGCGCCCCAGGAGCCTTACCTCTTCCAGGGCAGCGTCCTGGAAAACATTAAAATCGGCAATCCCTCCCTGTCCGATGCCGCGGCACAGGCCCTTATAGAAAAAATGGGCATCGGATACCTGGCACACACTCCGATTTCCCTCGGGAACAGCGGCCTGTCCGGCGGGGAAAAGCAGAAAATTTCCATAGCCCGGGCCGTAGCCAGTGACAGGCCCTTCCTCTTCCTGGACGAGCCCGGAAACCACCTGGACGGTGACACACTGGACTGGCTTTGTGCCTTTCTCCGGAAAAGCAGTAAAACCATCGTGTTCGTCTCCCACCATGAACGCCTGGCAGCCTGCGCTGACAGACAGATTTGGCTTGGATAATATAAAGCTGCCCGGATTGGCAGGGCGGCAGGAAGACTGCTTCGTCTGCCTTTCGGGCTGCACCTGCTTCCTCCAACAGT
>CAJTSY010000120.1 GCA_910578995.1 uncultured Acetatifactor sp. | reverse complement strand
GTAAATACACCATAATCATATATTATCCTTTATTGATATCCATTGGGTTTCTGGGATGCTTATGTACAAGAATATCTTTTTGCTTTGAATTAGAAACATGCGTATATATATCCGTTGTACTGATGGAACTGTGCCCAGCTTTTTTCCAACAGATTTCCATGCCAGGTATTGACAGAATCCTCAAAAGCGGATATCATAAAGGACAGGAAAAACGTTTTTGTTACTTTCCGCAGGGCATATGGCATATACCAAAGGGCATAGAGACACATCCGGTCAGGTCCGGGACAACCCTGGGGAAAGACAGGGCTGTGGGAGTATGGACAGCAGCCCGCGCTGTGGCAGGCCCCCGTGGAAGAGAAGGAGGACAAAATGTTTGAGAGGATAAACGAGTACAGGCTGGTATGGTCAGACGAATTTGAGTATGAGGGAGCGCCGGATCCTGCCAAATGGAATTATGATCTGGGGAACCATCAGTGGGCAAACAACGAGCTTCAGGCCTATACCGACAGGCCGGGGAATGTGTTTGTCAGGGACGGAAGGCTGATTATCCGGGCGCTGAAGGAGCGGGACGGAGAGCGGGAATATACCTCCGCAAGGCTCACCACCTATGGCAGGCAGTCCTGGCAGTACGGGTATTTTGAAATCCGGGCGAAGCTGCCGGGGGGAAGAGGTTCCTGGCCCGCCTTCTGGTTTCTGGCGGATTCCATCAAAGAGGGCGTGCCCTGGCCGCTGTGCGGGGAAATCGACATGATGGAGCACACCGTCGTCCATAAGGACACCATAGTGTACAGCCTTCATTCCCAGAGGCACAATCATACCAGAAAGGACACTAGTATGACCCACACCAATTACCACTATGTTTCACGAAGGATAAATTTTCGGCCTGCTAGGCGGAGGAGGGAGGCGATGCGGTGGCATCGTTGACCGACGACAACGACGCAGACGGAAATTTAGACAAGTGAAACATGTGGTTAATTGGTGAGGGTCATACTAGGCAGTATTCCGCCAGTGTCCGCCGGGAGGGCGTGTGCGATGGGTTCCATGTGTACGGCATGGAATGGATGCCGGACTATGTGGAGTATTTCTTTGACGGGGAGAGCGTCTGCCGGTACTGCAGGACGGATGACCCGGAGGACCAGACGGAAAACGCATGGCCTTACGATCAGCCCTTTTACATGATCCTCAATATCGCCGTGGGCGGTTTTATGGGAGGGCCGGTGGCGGATGAAGAGCTGCCGTTTACCATGGAGCTGGATTATGTGCGGGCCTATCAGAAAAAGAGCGGCAGATAAGGAGTCTCATGAAAAAAATGATATTGACAGGAGCGCTGATTGTTATGGCAGTATGGCTTTCCGGATGCGGAAAGGCAGGCGGCGGGAGCAGGCCGCTGCGTGTGGAGGACGGAAAGATTGTGGATCACAATGGGAAAGAGGTCATACTCCGCGGGGTGAACTTGGGAGGATGGCTTCTCCAGGAGAGCTGGATGTGTCCCGTGAACGGGGAGGATAGGGCCTGGGCCAATCTGGATACGCTGAAGCTGTTGGAGAGCCGGTTCAGCGGGGAGGAGGTGCAGGCGCTGCTGGACACCTACCAGGATAACTGGATTACGGAGGAGGACATAAAGGAAATTGCGGGAATGGGCTGCAATGTGGTGAGGGTTCCCTTCTGGTACCGCAATTTCATGAGAGACGAGGAGGGTACATGGATCTGTGAGGACCCGGAGGAAAATCCGGGTTTCCGGCGTCTGGACTGGGTTATCGGGCAGGCGGAGGAAAACGGAATGTACGTGATTCTGGACATGCATGGCTGCCCCGGCGGACAGAGCATGGACCACTGCTGCGGGACGCTGTGCGAGAACCGGCTCTACACGGACGAACAGTGCCAGGAGACAATGGAGAAGCTGTGGGTTGCCATCGCGGAGCGCTACAGGGGCTGCGTCACGGTGGCGGCCTATGACATCATGAACGAGCCCCAGAATAACGGGGGCTATGAGGGGGAAAACAGCTATGACCCATGGAACAGCGAATCCTGGCACATGAGCAATCAGATTTATGACAGGATGATAAAGGCGATCCGGGAGGTGGACCGGGACCACATCATTACCGTGGAAGGGATATGGAGGATATCAAACCTGCCGGATCCGGAAAAGGCGGGCTGGGACAACATGATGTATCAGCTGCATTTGTACGACGGGGACGACATGTTCCGGAAGCTTGCGGCCGGCCTGGCAGAGACAGCACAGCGTTACAATGTGGCGGCATATGTGGGGGAATTCCAGAACATGCACGGCCTGGGCATCTGCAACGAATACGGGATCAGCTGGACTACCTGGACCTATAAGGGGGCGAACCAGGATGTGGCGGACTTTTTCTGCTATTTCGGCAGGCCGGAGAAAGCGGACTGTGAAAACGATTCCTATGAGGAAATTCTCCGAAAATGGGGAGAACCCTTACGGACGGAGCACTTTGCGAAGAAACTGGCGGTGTACAGGCAGATAGAGCAGTACGCGGCGCAGTAGGGCGCTTTCCGGCAAAGTGCTGTCGGGAATGGCGAGGAAACCCGGATGGCATGAGGAGGTACAAAGTGCCGGTAAATTTGGGCACTGTTTACCTGGTGCCGCTGCGAGTCACTTTCGTGTATTTTTTGTAGGATAAACCTTGGACAAATTTTGCTGTCAGGCACCTGGGGAATGAGGCTGATAAAGGTTTAGGCAAATTTTTTCCGGGAAATGATATAGGAAACGATTTTCCGATATCATAGTACATGCGATTGCAAAGCATCGGGTTCAGGGCCAAATGTCGTTACTGGTTTCATCAGGGACTTGAGAAGGGGAAACGCGGAGGTTACATGATATATGAAGAGAGTTACGATTAAGGATGTGGCAAGGGAAGCGGGCGTCTCCATCACCACGGTTTCCCATGCGCTTTCGGGGCAGGGCGTCCTGAAGCAGGAGACCAGGGACAGAATCGTGGAGCTGGCCAAGTCAATGCAGTACATACCGGACTGGAACGGCCAGAACCTGAAATCCGCCAGGACAGGGCTGCTGGGGTTTTTCACTTCATCCATTTCCGGGTATTACGGCGTACTGGTAGACGCAATGTACGGGGAATGCAAGGCCCGCGGCTACGGGATGGAGATTTTCATCTTTGACGACGGGGAGAACCTGCTTAAGCTTTTGATGGGAAAGCGGGTGGACGGAGCGGTAATCCTGCATAGCGGGCTGATTGAGGAGCAGGAAAGGCATCTGCAGGACATGGAGTTCCCGGTGGTTTATCTGGACCGCGAGAGCCGGGGAATACATACCTCCAGTGTGCTGTTCGACTCCTACGAGAGCGGCAGGATGGCGGCGGAATACCTGTATGCCCTGGGGCACCGGCGGATACTGGTGCTCAAGGGCGTGGACTTTACCTATGACGGCAGGATGCGGCAGATTGGCTTTGAGGATTTCATGCGGGAAAAAAACCGCCCACTGGGACAGGAATATATCCTGAACTGCCGGTTTGACAGACGGATTGCTTACCGGGAGACGAAAGCTTTTCTGCAGAAGGGACTGCCGTTGCCGGATGCGGTTTTTGCGTCCAACGATGACTCTGCCTTCGGGTGCATCACGGCGCTGCGGGAGGAGGGGCATTCCGTGCCGGAGGATATCAGCGTCCTGGGCTGCGACGATGTGGAGCTGAGCCAGTGGTATGCACCTGCGCTGACCACCATCCGGACCCATATCAGGGAACAGGGCATCCTGGCGATGCAGGAGTTGGCCGGACTGGTCCAGGGCACAAAGGAGGGAGAGATCCACCGGATTGCCGGAGAGATTATTGAGAGGTGTTCCTGCCGGAGGAAGTAGGCCGGGAAGCGGTTAAAATTTCTATACGAACTTCGTTAACTGCTCCACGATTTGTTCCCTGGCGGGGCGTCCTTTCTGTGCGATCCGCCAGGTGCCGCAGTTTATGACCGCCCCGGCGTATTGGTTCGTCCGGCATATTGCGGACGAAAAAGCCGGAATGGCTCGCTTCACCGACGGCCTTTCATCCTTTTAATTCATCACAAATCCGCTTGTCACCCCAGTCAGGATGCTCCTTAAGCAGGCCGTATATCTGCCGGATTACGCTCTCGTCCTCCTCCAGTAAGTCGGCTATCTCCGAAACAGACATATTTTTGGCGGCCTTCTTCCTGACCAGGCTGACTGTCATCTGAGCCATTCCTTTTCCTATACCGATACCTATTCCTTCATCCCGCACATATTCGTCCTCCGCCCTGCGGTCCCGTATCATTTTCAGACGCGCTTCATATAAGTAACGCAGGTTCTTTTTCAGGCTCATATTCCGAAGAGCCGTAACAGCCTCGCGGATTCCGGCATTTTTCGCGTTGATCATCTTCAAATCCTCCTCGCTCTCTGCATTGAACAGGCGGATCCAGTCGTCCGCGGGATCTGTCCCGTTCAGTTCCAGGGCCATGTCCAGGATTCCCGGCTTCTGCCGTGCCCACCGTTTCCACAGGAAAGGGGATATCATCCGGACCTCCTTAATTTCCCCCAACGGGATGCTTAGCACATCGCTAAGAAACTGCTTTCTCACATTCCCATAGGAGAACAGCTCCTTGAACGCATAATCGCTCTTCAGTGATATAAGTTTCATCTCTCCTCCTGGCAGGAGAGTCGTACTTTCCATGGAAATCCTCTGCCCATGTCCGGGTGCCGGGCGGGGCAGATGCGGAACTATAATAGGAGGGAAAATATAGTATGTGCGGTGATGGAAAATGCGGGTGGCGGTGGACGGCGGCGGAAATGTATACCTCATCGGCGAGGGCGTGTACAACGGCGTGATTCAGCTGGCGAAGACCGGGGAATTCCTGGGGTATTTCGCGGTGAACGACGCGGACCTGACCTTTTCCCAGAGGCTGCAGCAGCTTTTGTTTACCAGGCAGCAGCTTGCGAACCTGGTGGATATCAACCCAACGGTGTTCACCAATGTATTTGTGGATAAGGACGGAATCGTCTATACGGCCACCAGCGACACCCACCGCAATGGCATGAAAAAGCACAGCACCAACGGCGGCAGAGATCTTCGAGTTCGGCTCCTACCGGTGAAGGTGGAAAATATGGATATCGGCTCCCTTGTCCTGGGATTCTTTGCCCTGCTCGGGCTGTTCGTGGCCTGCAATTACCTGGTGACGAGCATCAATGACGGGGACGGCACTTTTAAACAGATATTCATGATTCCGGCCAACGGGCTGATGCCGGCCATGATCGCCCTGTTTGCGGTGACCTGCGTGTCCTATGTGCTGACCTACAATGAGGCGTTTCTGCTGACTCTGGTACTGCTCATCGGCATCATTATTTCCATTATGTGGAACAACCTGTATACCTTCCTTACTTCCGTCGGAAAGGAGATGATCCAGAATGTTTTTTAGGAAAGGGAAAAGAAACAAATGGATTGCCCTGGGGCTGATACCGGCCCATGGGGACGGGCAGATGGCTTTTGCCGCCTGGGCGAACCAGGGCGCGGAGTACATGGATATCATCGTGAACCCGGACGGCACCAAGTCTACCGCCTATACCTGGGCTTATCCCTGGTTTGAGCTGAATGTGAATTACTATCAGCTGTATGACGAGCAGGGCAGCGGTTTTTTCAAACAGATGGATGAGATCTATCATTATGACGTGGACATGACGTATGCCTTTCTGTTCGGGGACGGCAGCGACGGCACGGCGCCGGCGGACTATACCGGCATGGCTCGTGTGTACCGGGAATTCCTCCTGGAGAAGGGGGAGCTGACACTGGCCCAGGCGGAAGAGGGGGACATTCCCATCCGGCTTGATTTCATCATGGCGGATTCCAAGAGCAGTATTGTGGGAAACACCCAGGTGGAGATGACCACGGCGGAGGATGTGGAGGAGATCCTGGGGCAGGTGCTTGCAAAGGGAATCACCAATGTGAATTCCGGCCTCATCGGGTGGCAGAAAGGGGGAGACACTTTTTCCGCCAACTATTATTCCACGGAGTACACGCTGTACGAGGAGCTGATCGAGACGGTGTACGGGCAGGTGAACGGGGTGCTGGGCCAGGTACAGGGATACGAGTGGACGGACAGGGCCGTGCCGGAAGACGGGGTGGTAATCAACAGCTGCCGCAGGGGCGGCGAGGCCAGGTATGTGGTGGTGTCCTTTGTGATGGCGTATCTGCTGAACAAGATAGAGGTGGGCAAGGGGCTCATGCGGACCATTTATTTTCTGCCTGTCATTATTATGTCGGGACCGGTGATGAGCCAGATCCTGGACAAGGCGGACGAGACGGTGCAGGCGGCCCAGGGCGGCGCTTTCATGCTGAATAAGGCCTACAAGATGTCGGCTACGCTGATCTCCATCTCACCGCTTCTGCTGTTGTATGTGTTCGTGCAGAAGCAGTTTATCCAGGGGATTGAGAATACGGGAATCACGGGAGAGTAAGGAATAAGCGGAAGCGGGCGGTTTGTCCGGAGGATTGAGAGGGCGGGCCTCGTAGGCGGGTAAGCGGAAACGAGCGGTTTGTCCGAAGGATTGAGAATACGCATATTACAGGCGGGTAAGACAAAAAAAGGTATGGGCATGCCGGGAGCTCTCCCGGCGTGCGGGAAAGGACGGAAATGAAGAATGTAAGTACAGTCACTACGGACTGGAAGAGGAAGAAATATTGGGAGGAACAGACGCCGGAGGTAACCTGTCAGCCGGACGTAACGCATATGCTGCAGGTGTATCCGGAGCTTACACAGCAGCGTGTCGAGGGCTTCGGGGGAGCCTTCACGGAGGCCGCGGCGGTGAGCTTCAGTACACTTACGGAAGCGGCCAGGGAGGCGTTCCTGGAGGGATATTTCGGGGAGAAGGGCCTGGGCTATGTATTGGGACGGATGCACATGAACAGCTGCGATTTTGCTCTGGGGAACTACACTTATGTGGAGGAGGGGGACGAAGATCTCCATACCTTTGACATCTCCCATGACAGAGAGCGGGTGATCCCCCTGGTAAAGACGGCCGTGGAGCGCGCAGGGGCTTCCGGCTTTGGGCTTCTGGTATCCCACTGGTCTCCGCCGGCCTATATGAAGTCCAACGGCGAGATGAACCACGGGGTAAGCTGTTGGAGGGATGCAGAAAGCTCTGGGCCGATTACTGTGTGAGATATCTTCTGGAGCTGAAAAAGGAGGGCCTGCCGGTGAAATACCTCACGGTGCAGAACGAGCCGGAGGCCGTGCAGACATGGGACTCTTGTATCTACACTGCCCGGGAGGAGGGCGCTTTCGCGGCGGAATATCTGAAGCCCGCCCTGGAAAAGGCGGGGCTCGGGGATATCCAGATCTTCATCTGGAACCACAACAAGGAGAATGCCTATCACAGGGCCCGGGGGAGCTTTGCGGTGCCGGGCTGCAGGGAGGCGGTAAGCGGCGTGGCCGTGCACTGGTATACGGGGGACCATTTCGAGGCCCTGGAGGCGGTAAAAAAGGCCTACCCGGAGCAGAGGATTTTCTTCACCGAGGGCTGTGTGGAGTATTCCGGGTTCGCGGATTCCGGGGAGGTGCAGAAGGCGGAAATGTACGCCCATGACATCCTGGGAAACCTGAAGGCGGGCGTGGAGGTGTATTTTGACTGGAACCTGCTGTTGGATGCCGGGGGCGGCCCCAACCACGTGGGGAATTTCTGTGCGGCCCCTGTGATGTGCGACGGAAAGGGCGGGATAGAAAAGCGGCTTTCCTATTATTACATCGGGCAGTTCAGCAGGTACGTGAAGCCGGGGGCCAGGCGGATTCTGGCAAGCTGTTATACTTCGGGCCTGGAGACGGCGGCTTTTCTCAATCCGGACGGGAGCCGAGCGGCAGTGCTGCTGAATCCCGCGGGGCAGGCGTTTCCCCTCTGCCTGGCGGAGGAGGGGGCGTGTGTGTCTCTGCAGGTGGAGCCCACAGTATCTGTACGGTGGCTTATGAAAAGGAATAAGTGAAATTGGAGGATATTCTTGCCAACGTAAAGGATATCCTCTTTTATGTGACATCATCACAGAAAAACAAAAAAATCCATGCTATCATGGAGCCACAAACAAAGCAGAAAAGAAACCAAAAGGAGGACTGCAAAATGTCAGCTGTCAATATCAACAAGAACAATTTCCGGAGTGAGGTCATGGATTCCGATAAGCCCGTCCTGCTGGACTTCTGGGCTCCCTGGTGCGGGCCCTGCCGTATGGTGGTTCCCATCGTGGAGGAGATCGCCAGAGAGCGCTCCGACATCAAGGTGGGCAAAGTCAATGTGGATGAAGAGCCTGAGCTTGCAGGACAGTTCCATGTTATGAGCATCCCCACCTTGGTGGTGATGAAAGACGGAAAAATAGTCAACCAGGCCATGGGGGCGAGACCCAAGAGCGCCATCCTGGAAATGCTGTAGGAGGTGGCCATATGGGATTCTTTGATTTGTTTCGGCAGCCGGATATCAACCAGGGCGTAGAGGAGTACCGGGCTGTCCCCCAGGCGGTCCTGCTGGACGTCCGCACCCCCGAAGAGTACCGGGGAGGGCACATTCCCGGAAGCAAAAACGTGCCTCTGCATCAGATAGAAAAAATAGAATCCATTGCGGAAAAGAAAGAGACGCCCCTGTTCGTCTACTGCCAGTCCGGTGCCAGAAGCCGCCAGGCGGTCAGCCTGCTGCAGCGCATGGGGTATGTAAACGTGAACAACATCGGCGGCATGTCCGCATATCGGGGAAAGGCGGAATGACATGAAAGTGGTAATCGTAGGCGGCGTGGCGGGAGGCGCTACAGCCGCGGCAAGAATCAGGAGACTGGACGAGGCGGCGGAAATCATTGTATTTGAACGTTCCGGATATATTTCCTATGCCAACTGCGGCCTGCCCTACTATATCGGCGGCGTGATTACGGATCCGGAAGAACTGACCCTCCAGACCCCGGAGAATTTCTTCTCCCGCTTCCGCGTGGCAATGAAAGTCCGTCATGAGGTCACGGGGCTCCATCCGGAGCGCAAGACGGTTTCCGTGAAAAATCTGGAGACAGGAGAGGAATTCGAGGAGAGCTACGACAAGCTGATCCTCTCCCCCGGCGCAAAACCCACACAGCCCAGGCTCCCCGGCGTTGGCATAGGCAGGCTGTTCACCCTGCGCACGGTGGAGGACACCCTGCGCATCAAAGAGCACATAAATCAGCATCATCCGAAATCCGCCATACTGGCGGGCGGCGGCTTCATCGGACTGGAGCTTGCGGAAAACCTGCGGGAGCTGGGGATGGAAGTAACTATTGTCCAGCGTCCCAAGCAGCTGATGAACCCCTTTGACGCGGATATGGCCGCCATGATCCACGGCGAGATGCGCAGGCACGGCGTCAGGCTGGTGCTGGGGCAGACTGTGGAGGGCTTTGAAGAAAAAGACGGCGGCGTGGATGTGCTGCTGAAGGACAATGCGCCCCTCCATGGGGATATGGTGGTGCTTGCCATCGGCGTTACGCCGGATACGGCTCTGGCAAGGGAGGCCGGTCTGGAACTGGGTATAAAAGGCAGCATTGTAGTCAATGACCGGATGGAGACCTCTGTTCCCGATATATACGCTGCCGGCGATGCGGTTCAGGTGAAGCACTCCGTCACCGGCGAGGACGCGCTGATCTCCCTGGCGGGGCCTGCCAACAAACAGGGCCGGATCATTGCGGACAACATCTGCGGCGGCGACAGCAGATACGCAGGCAGCCAGGGCAGTTCTGTCATCAAGGTATTTGACATGACCGCAGCCGTCACCGGCATTAACGAGACCCATGGGCGGAAAGCCGGGCTGGACGTGGATACGGTCATTCTCTCTCCCATGAGCCATGCGGGCTATTATCCCGGCGGCAGGGTCATGACCATGAAAGTGGTATTTGAAAAGGAGACATATAGATTGCTGGGCGCCCAGATTGTGGGTTATGAGGGCGTGGACAAGCGCATCGACGTCCTGGCCGCCGCCATCCATGCAGGGCTGAAGGCCACTGAGCTGAAGGATTTGGATCTGGCCTATGCGCCGCCCTATTCTTCTGCAAAAGATCCCGTGAACATGGCCGGCTTCATGATTGACAATATCGCGGAAGGCATATTGAAGCAGTGGCACCTGGAGGATGAGGACGCGCTGCCCCGTGACGGCAGCGTCACGCTGCTGGATGCCAGGACGGCAGGGGAATATGCACAGGGGCACATCCAGGGATTTTGCAACATTCCCGTTGATGAACTGCGGGAGCGCCTTGCGGAAATCGAAAAGGGCAAGCCCGTGTATGTCATCTGCCAGAGCGGACTGCGCAGCTACATTGCATGCCGCATCCTGGAGGGGCATGGATTCGAGGCCTATAACTTCTCCGGCGGATTCCGCTTTTACGATGCGGTGAAGAATGACCGCCGCCTGGTGGAAAGCGCGGCTGCCTGCGGTATGGATAAATAGAGAAAAAGAAAATCCGCGTTCCCCTTTATGAGAGCGTGGATTTTCCACTTGTGAAGCCTATTGCGGATTGCCCAGTTCTTCCAGCCTGTCTGCATCCGTAATCTCAATGACGCCCCGGCTCAGCCTGACCATCCCCTCATTTTGAAAATACCGGAGCAAACGCGTGATGACCTCCCGGTGGGAGCCCAGATGGTTGGCAATCGTTTCGTGGGTAATCTTCAATCTGTCGCTTCCTTCGATGGCGGCTTCCTCCAGGAGGAAGGCCGCCACGCGCTTATCCAGGCTTTTCCACATAATCTGTTCCATCAGCCACATGACATCGGAAAAGCGGGAGGCCATGAGCTCATTGGTGTAATTTGCCGCCGGTGCGGACTCTTCCAGGATGCGTTTGTAGACCTCGGCAGGCACCACCCAGAATTCCGTGTCCTTTTCCGCCGCTATCGTCACGTCAAACTGAATGGAACGCAGCATGCAGGAGGCCGAGAACAGGCACATATCCAGTTCGAACAGGCGGTAGAGCGTGATCTCACGGCCTTCGTCCGAGAGGATGTAGACCCGAAGCTGTCCCGATTTGAGCAGGAGCAGGCCGGTACAATCCATGCTTCCGCTGTGGATGATGGTTCCTTTCTTCACATGGTGGCTTACCAGGCTGTCCAGAATGCGGCTTTGCTGGCTTGTATTCAGTTTATCCCATATCGGGAAACAGTTTTGAAATTCCATGATATCCTCCTATAGGCCTGGCTGATTTGCACCAGTGCGGATTTTCCCCGGATTCTTCCCTTTAGGCGCTTTATGACGAAATTATGACGAAATCTTGCGCAAAGCGGCAGAATTTTGGTTCTTTTAATGATGACAGCCGCCCCCGTTTCCTGCACACCCTTTTTTATTTTCTCCGCAGGAATGCTCTCCGTGGGAGTGCCCGTGATGATCGCAGTGCACATCCGGGTTGTATGCAAGCGTGCCGGACAGATAAGCCGCCACCGCTTCATCCGCCGAACCGGTTACGCCTCCGCAGAGACGGATTCCGGCTTCAGCCAGAGCCGCCTGGGCCCCGCCGCCGATGCCTCCGCAGATCAGCACCTCTGCCTGGGCCTGCGCCAGAAAGCCGGACAGCGCGCCGTGCCCCTGGCCGTTCGTATTGACAATCTGTGTGTTTACGACTTTTCCGTCCTGGACATCGTAGAGCTTAAACTGCTCCGTATGTCCAAAATGCTGAAAAATTGTTCCGTTTTCATAAGTTACCGCAATTCTCATTTGAGCCCATTCCTTTCCTAATCCAGATTGATGAGACATACTGT
>CAJTSY010000119.1:7531-11755 GCA_910578995.1 uncultured Acetatifactor sp. | reverse complement strand
CGAAAAATGATTCCAGGGATCTTCCGGCGACAGATGCATATAGTTGTTCAGCTGAAACATCTGAATTTCAAACGGCGGATTGTTTGTCAGGATGCCTACCGGATTGTCATACACATGAAGCCCCGTCTTTACGGACTCCACAGTCAGGCAGCCGTCCTTTCCGGCAATGATCCAGTGCAGCCCCGCAGGAGGAAGCGTACTGTCAAACGGAGTGTCTGTAAGATTGATTTTCCCAAGCAGGCCCCGGGCTTCCTCCACTGTCCCGCACTGTCCCAGAATCCAGGGAATAAACTCGAATGTGGCCACATTATCCTTTCCTTCCGCCGCCTTCCCATATACCGCGTTTCCCGGAAAATTCAGTCCCGCCATTCCCAAGCCCTTCTCGTTCACGGCATCATAAAAGAGAGGACAGCCCTGGGCCACATGAGCCATGCCGATCATGGCATAATGGCTCTCCTGTACTCCTGCCTTCCGAAAGGAAAGCGGGTACCTGCGGGGCATCACCACGATTTCTTCCCCATAGGAAAAATCATAATCCAGTGTGCGCCCAAAATAGAAATCTTTTGTCTGATAAGTTGCTGCTGTGCACATAGTTACCACCTTTCTGTCGCTAACCGCTCATTTCACCCGCGGCAAATCCCACTCAAAATGCGCTGCCAGAATACGGATGGCCACCACCAGGGCTGCAGCAAGCCACAGCGCTCCGGCGGCGCCGATAAGCCCGTCCGCGGTGTAGTAATACACCATGGCACCGGCCATGGCGGCCAGGGCATAGATTCGTTTCCGGAAAATCTTCGGCACCTCCCCGGCCATGGTATCCCGCAGCATGCCGCCGCCCACGCCGGTGAGCACCCCCACGAAAATGGAGAGAAAGCCGTTCTCCCCATATCCGCATTCAACCGCCGTCTCGACGCCGATGACGGCAAACAGCCCCAGTCCCAGGGAATCCACCAGGTTGAGAAACATTTCAAACCAGTAGCGGTCCTTCTCTGACCATGTATGGCGCGCCAGGACAAAGGCAAGCAGCGCCGTCCCACTGGCCCAGGCCACATAGACCGGATTCTGAAACGCCGCCGGGGGCGTGATTCCTAAAAGCAGATCCCGTATGACCCCGCCGCCCACTGCCGTCACCACCCCAAGCACCACCACGCCCAGAATGTCCATTTTTTTCCGGATCGCCGTCATGGCCCCCGAGATGGAAAATGCCACTGTTCCAAGGATTTCCGTAATGGAAACCATATATTCCAGCCAGTTCATAAAATTATGTATCCCTCCCAAATTCCGGAATGATAAAGACTGCCCGGAAAGTCCAAGCGGCTGATTCATCCCTACATCCGCAGCCGAAACGTCTTCGGCGCCATTTTATACACCAGAACGCAGGCCAGTATACTGTAAATCACACAGAAAACAATGGTCATGACCCCGAACAGCAAAGTAGGCATACGCATACGCATCAGGTAATAGCACCCAAGGTAAGTCAGGACGGAAACAAGCCGGTAAGTGCCTCCCTTCATCTCCGTCCCCGCCGTATAGGGCTGGAGCAGGTAATAAATCGTCAGATAATGTATGGAAAAGAAAATACTCATACACAGCACCGAAACCACCAAAACTGCGTAATTCAGCACCTGGGGCGTGCCTCCCGAGACGAACAGCACCAAGGCCAGCCCGCACCCGATGACCAGGGCCGGGACAGAATTGACCTTCACGATCTCCCGCAGGCGTATCCGGAAAAGCTTCAGCACAAACCGGGGTTCCTTGTAAAAGGAATAGGTCAGCAGGCTGTGGTCACAGTTCATGAACAGCGCCTGGGTAAAATTAGTACCCCGGTTGATTATATACATGATAAAGGTAAAATAAGGCAGATATGACATCACCACTTCGTTGATCACAGGCTTCAGCTCCGGTTTCAAATACAGCAGCAGCATGACGCCGCAGGCCAGGAAGGCGCAGACAGAGGCGATTTTTTCCGCAGAATTCCAGAGAATCGCCCGGTGCCTTTTGATAAACAGTTCATTCAGGTACTCAAAGCCGTGCCTCCCGCTTGTGATGGATGTGTCCGCCGAAATCTTCTTTTCACTGGCCGTTTTCGCGGCCTGCTTCACGCCCTCCGCCTGGTTCAGCGACTGGGCCAGGAGCTGCTGATTGACCTCCCGGTACTCCTGGAAGGAATAAATCCGGCGAATGCCAAGGAGCCCCGCGGGAATACCGGCCAACAGCGCGGCAGCGGAAATCCCCCGCGGAAGCGCCGCTCCCATGGCGGGCAGCCCATATGCCGCGGCCAGAAGAAACGCCATACACAGCCACTGGAGCCTGCCAAGTTTATTCTCATTATAGACCCTTCCGCTGCGCTCATAATCCCGAAGAGACCAGGCCGCCACTGTCAATTTATACCCGGTGACGGAAAAGGGAAGCAGCAGGCACAGCCACATCGGGAGCCCCGACATAAGGCCGAAGACCAGGGTAAAGGGCAGAAATCCCACCGCCACCTTCAGCAGGGAATAAGTATAATTCACCAGGGTATACGCCCTGGCATCCATCCGCATCAGGATCATGGCATAGTACTTGTCCCTGGACGGGTTGAACATCAGGGTATTGGAATAGCTTCCGATAATGGTCAGAAAAAACAGGATATGCAGGATTGCCTGCCCCGTATCCACCCTGTCATACAGCATCCCGGCCCCACAAACCATAAGGAGGAAATGGAGGAATTTCCCTAAAAATATGGTACAGGCCTCCCACAGCAGGGAGAGCACATTGGCAAACACTTTCAGCCCCCAGATACCATAGAGCGCATCCGGCAGCAGCTTTTTCAGCAGGGGGATTTGTTTCAGGGAGTGAAGGATGCCGTTCACCCGGTAGGTATTTTTCAAGGAAAAGGAAATTTTCAATGTTCTAATCATGTTCTTCCTCCCGAAGCGCGGTAATGATTTTCTCACGGAATTCTCCCACATCCAGGTGATGCTTTTCTACAACCTCCAGTTCCCCATGGTTCAGCAGGACAATCTCGTCGCACAAATCCAGTGCCAGATCCATGATGTGGGTAGAAAACAGGATGATGCGGCCTGTTTTCAGGCTTCGGAGCAGCTGCTTCATCTCCTCGGCCACCACCACGTCCAGGGAGGTCAGTGGCTCGTCCAAAAGCAGCAGGTTGGGCTGTGCGATGATGTTCACCAGAAGCTGCATCTTGTTCTTCATGCCGTGGGAATAGTCCTTCAGGAGCCTGTCCCTGTCCCCGATATCTATGCTCATATAGTCAAAATACTGATCCAGGGATTTGGGATCCTGGATGGTTTGTCCGTTGATTTCCATAAAAAATTTCAGAAACTCCCTTCCGGTGAGGAATTCCGGCACCGTAGGAGTGGAGAGCACATACCCGATATCCCGGGCCGCAAGCTCCCGCCGTCCTGCTCCGTCCTCCAGGTAAAAAGCTCCGCCATCCGCCCGGATGTCCCGGTTGATGCAGTTGAACAGGGTGGTCTTGCCTGCGCCGTTTCTGCCCAGGAGGCCGTATATCCTGCCCTCATCGAAGGTAAAGGTGATGTCCCGCAGAACCTCCTTTTTCTCGAAATGTTTGGATAAATGTTCGATGATAAATTTCATGCTGTCTCCTCCGTAGACGGCAGCCTGGCGCCTTGGCGGGCCTCCGCACGCCCATAGCCCGGTGTTTTGCCGCTCTGTAATATACGCTGTTCTCACATTTTGCTGCTGTCAAATGCGGTATATTCATGCTTTGGATAAAAGGTACTGTCGTCACATTCTGTTGTTATAATATGCCGTCAGCAGCATCTCCAGGACTACCTTCCCACAGAATACGCCAGTTGCCGCAAGGGTGACCCAGAGAGGGCCGTCCAAAAATACGGCAATCCAGGCAATCCCGATCACCGCCCACTGGAGAGCCTGACCCGCAGATGCCTGTGCGCGGAGACGTATCCCTAAATTGCGCTCGTCATGGTATTCAATTTCATTTTTTCTCTTTTGTGAAGGATACTTCTCCTCAAAACGGCAAATACAGAACCTGACAATACCCAATGCCGCTGACATGGTGCCCAGGCCGAACAAAACGCCCGCCACCTTGTTTGAAAGGCTTTCCTTCCACAATATAGCGGTAATAATTGCCAGAATCCCGCACAATACCATTCCCAAATATCTTATTTTCTTCCGTCTCATCTTCCTTCTTCTCTCCTCTTTCCTGGAATGTTTTTCTTCCTGGAATGTTTTTCTTCC
>CAJTSY010000119.1:4016-7292 GCA_910578995.1 uncultured Acetatifactor sp. | reverse complement strand
TGGAATGCACTCCTTCCATGGAATGCACTCCTTCCATGGAATGCACTCCTTCCATGGAATGCACTCCTTCCATTTCTAACAGCTTCCCAAGTACCGCCCCGTAAACCATTCCGCCCTTATGCCTTCCTCCGATTTCGTTTCCATACTTTTCAGGATTACTCTGCGGACTCCTTTCCGTCTCCCTCCGGCTTGTATATAAAAATATCCTCAATCAGCATATCAAAATACCGCGCTATCTTAAACGCGAGGATAATGGAGGGATTATACCTTCCGTTCTCCAGGGAGCCGATGGTCTGTCTGGACACCTCCAGTGCCTCCGCCAGTTCCTCCTGGTTCATACCATGCTCTTTCCGAATTTCCTCCAGACGGTTCTTCATGCCTGCCCCTCCCTGTATGCTTCCGTACATATTTCCATATACATTCCCGCACATATACCATCCAGAACTTCCCGTCGGCAATTTCTCTCAGTATCTGCCATCTTAAACTATCGCTTCTTCCGAATCCGTATGTAAAGTTTACTTTCCATAACTTCATTATATACCAACCCGTACAGGATGTCAAGCACACTTTCCATTTTATTGTCTGTATAATGAGGACTGCATAATGAAGGTAAAACCCTCGCCTTAAGGCAAAATCTTTAGGTCAACCCATCCCTCAAGTTTAGGATGAAGTACAGCAGAAAATACTAAGCAGCCCACCGAACCCACCGGCTAAAGCCGGTAGGGGTTCAGCAGATGATTAATTCAACGGGATACAGCCCTTCCGGATGGTGCCTCCTGCGGCCTCTGGAGATTCTTAATTTTTGCGCGGTAAAAGAAAACAGAAATTGCCGTCGCAATGGTCCATCCAACAGGCCATGCACACCATATGCCCATCGCACTGTTTGTCAAATCTGATAATAAAAAGGCCAGAAAAACCCGAAGAATTAGGTCTGTAAATGTGGCCGCCATAAACTGTCCCATCGCGCTGACTCCCCGAAGAATACCGTCAGCGACCAACTTTGTCGATACCACAAAATAAAACGGCGACAGTATCCATAAAAACTGTCTGCCAGTCAAAAGCGCCGCGGCGGAGTCCCTTTCCATGAATAACAGCAGCAGGTATTTTCCGAAAAAAAGATAAATGACGCAGAAAGGAATGCAGAGGCACCATACCATTTTAATGCCTGCATGAAACCCTTCCTTTATCCGTCCATACTTTCCGGCACCGAGATTCTGTGCGGTATAATTCGAAATTCCGTTTCCTATTGTAGTAAAAGACGTAATGACCAGATTATTCAGTTTTACTGCAGCGGAATATCCCGCCATAACAGAAGCGCCAAACCCGTTAATCACACTCTGGATCAGGATATTCCCTACAGAAACGAAGCTCTGCTGTAAAACGCTCGGTATGGCAATCACCAAAATTCTTTTCAACAGTTCCCAGTCAAATAATACCGTTTTTTTCCGGCACTGAATTTTTGCAAGCCGTATCCATACCGTGAACACCGCCAGAATACAGCTGATTCCCTGACATAAAAAGGTTGCCCATGCAACGCCCGCAACCCCCATACGGAATGTTTTCACAAACAAAATATCCACTGCTATGTTTGATACGGAAGATGCCGCGAGGAAATAAAAGGGGGTTTTGGAGTCGCCCAGTGCGGAGAAAATTCCCGTTGCAATATTATAAAAAAATACAAACGGAAGGCCCCATATGTAAATATCAAGATACAGTTTTGAATCCGCGAATACTTCTTCCGGAGTCCGCATCAGACGAAGCAGCGGATCACAGCCGCAGATCCCCGCAAGCATCAATGCAATGCAGACAACCCCGCTGAAAATACAGGCTGTTGTCACGGCAGTTTTCAGCCGGTCAAATTCCTTTGCGCCGAAAGCCTGCGAGACAACAACGGAGCAGCCCATATTACAGCCAAAAGCAAACGCAATAAAAATCAGGGTAATTTCGTAACTGTTTCCCACGGCCGCCAGTGCGTTTTCACCGATAAACTTTCCGGCAACGAGACTGTCCGCTATATTATAGAGCTGTTGGAAAATAATGCTGCCAAAAAGCGGAAGACAGAATCTCCATAACACTGTTTCGGTTTTCCCTACCGTTAAATCTTTGTTCATAAAACCATATCCTTTCCTATCTTAAGTTTACATATTTCCAAAAATGTATTATAATCCATTTCACAACATACGGAAAATACATATATTATATTGGAGACATACAAAAATTATATGGATATAAATTTTGAGTACTATAAGATTTTTTACTATGTGGCAAAATATGAAAACATAACAAAAGCCGCTGCCGCACTTAACAGCAGCCAGCCCAATGTTACACGCATCATGAAGCTGCTGGAATCCCAGTTAGGATGCAGGCTGTTTGTCCGCGGGGCAAGGGGAATCAGCCTGACGGAGGAAGGGGAACTGTTGTATTCCCATGTGGAAACCGCATACAGACAGCTGCTCGGCGCACAGGAAGAAATAGGGAGACAGGGCTCATTTCGCGGAGGCATGGTTGAAATAGGGGTAACGGAAACGGCGCTGTACCTCTTTCTTCTGAATGCCCTTCATCGTTTCAGACTGGAATTTCCTGATATCAGGATAAAAATCCATAACCATACAACACCTGAAACGATACGGCATCTGATAAGCGGAAAATTGGATTTTGCAATTGTTACAAATCCTTTTGAGCTTTCCGAAACAGTTTCATGCCATAAAATAATGGATTATGACGAAGTGCTTGTAGGCGGAACACAGTATAGACCTTTAAGTGATACTATATTGGAATTAAGAGACCTCAAAAATCATTCCCTCATCGGATTGGGCAGGGAAAGCGCCACATATCGTCTCTACAAAGATTTTTTTATAGAACATGGCGTGGACTACGAACCTGACATGGAGGTTGCGACTTCAGGTCTTATGCTGCCTCTCATTGAAAATAATTTTGGAATCGGTTTTGTTCCCGTAGCCCTCGCCCTGCCGCTTCTGGAACATGGAAAGCTGGTACAACTGCAGATAAACTGCCCTATTCCCAAACGGTCCATACAGATGATTGCGGATAAAGGGCGCGGAAAAAGCCTTGCGGCAGACACTCTTTACAAATATTTGAAAAGAGGGAAAAAAATACATCACAACAGCTGAAATATGTGGCAATCCTTCTGCCCAAATGATATAATTGACCTTATTCCCGACATAGAATGGCCGAATGGCCATTTCCCCGAAAAACAGCAGACAGGCTTAAACCAGGAGAGCAATCATGAAGAAGACCACAATCGTCAATATTTAC
>CAJTSY010000119.1:0-3916 GCA_910578995.1 uncultured Acetatifactor sp. | reverse complement strand
ACAGGCTTAAACCAGGAGAGCAATCATGAAGAAGACCACAATCGTCAATATTTACAATTTTATCCGCATGTCCCATGTGGAGCCAAGCATTTTCATTCCCGATGACTTCGAAACTGTCCGAAACCAGATTACTCTGATAAGGCAGTACGGTTTTCCGGCCACATACGCATTGAAATACGACGCCCTCATGGAGCCCCGCTATCAGGAGCTGCTGAAGTCCTATACCGGAGAAGAAGACGAAATCTCCGCCTGGTGGGAAATCACGGAGCCTCTGTGCCGGAAGGCCGGCGTGGCTTTCAGGGGCGGCGTACAGAGCGAAGAGTATGATGAGCGTGTCAACAGTGCCTACAGCATCGGTTATACCCCGGAAGAGCGCCGAAAACTGGTGGACGCTTATATGGATGATTTTTACCATGTTTTCGGATACTATCCCGGGACCATCGGCTCCTGGGTACTGGATACGGTAACCATCGCCCACGCCGCGAAAGAATACGGCATACTGGGAAGCGCTATCTGCAGGGACCAGATGGGCACCGACGGTTTTACCCTGTGGGGCGGTTATCCCAACGGCATCTACTATCCCAGCCGCAGCAACGAGAATCTACCCGGCAGTACTCCTGAAGGACAGCTGCCCGTTCCCATGTTCCGGCTGCTGGGGCCTGACCCTATCTATAATTTTGAACAGGATGTGCGTCCCGGTCTTCACGGTGTCTACACATTGGAGCCTTCCTGGCTGATTGGACGCAGCCCGGAGTGGATTTCCTGGTTTTTCGGATGCCTGACACAGGAGGACACCCTGGGCGCGGGCTATGCCCATGTGGGGCAGGAGAACAATTTCCTCTGGGAAAATATAAAACCCGGCCTGGAGCCGCAGCTGAAAAAACTCCGGGAACTACAGGAAGAGGCGGAAATCAGGATTGAGACCATGGCAGAGTCCGCGGCATGGTTTGGCAGGACTTACCGCCTTACCCCGCCCATGTCCTTCCAGGCTTCCCGGGACTGGGATCAGGAGAGGAACCTCTCCGCCCAGTGGTATGCCTGCGCAAATTACCGCCTGGGCTTCCTGGGAGAGCAGGGCCATCTGCGCATCCGGGATTTCTTCCTGTACCGCCAGGAGTACCCTTCCCGGTACCTGAATGCCCCCATGGACAATGCGAAAAGTACTTTTGACGCGCTCCCTGTGCTTTTCCCCCAGGCCTGGATCCGCGCTAATGACAGGCGTCCTTTCATCCGGTTGTTGGATGAGAGCGGAAACGAACCCTGCGGAAGCATCTGTTACAAAACTTTGGATGAGTTTTCTGCCCAGGCAATACTCTACACTCCCCAGGCAGTGTCCTGCACTACCCAGACAATGCCCTGCAGCGGAAAGGACGGACATATCCTGGCCTGCTTTACCCTTTCCCATGACAAGCTCACCCTGGAAGGCGGATGCCGCCTGTACTTTGATACCCTTCCGGTATTTCAGTCCTGTGAAAAGGGAAGAATCGGTATGAGGCATGAAGGTTTTGACTACATCTTCGAAGTAGAAAAAGGCCGTATCGCCCGGGCAGGAAAGGACGGGGTGGAACTATGCCCGGAAGAAGGGAAAATATGCCTGAAACTTGGGAGGCGGATTGAGAAGGAAGAGATTTTTGCAAAACCGAAAAATGAAATTGCCGGGGAAAAAATCGATTCCAAAGACCTGCTTTCCGATGGAAAAAAGAATTTAGAAGATTCATTTTCCCGAAAGGAAACCGGTTCTAAAGGCAATCATTCCGAGAAAACACCGACGACAAAGACAGCCGTACCCGGTAGCGGAAAACAGAAAACCCCCGCCCGCCCGGCTGCCGCTGTCAGAACAAGCTTCCCGGTCCCGCCCAAGGCTCCCGTAATAGAACCAAAATCCTGCATCTTCCCGGCCGGCAGCACAGGCCAGATTCGAATATACGCGGAGAAAGAAGGAGAAGTCCACTATACCCTGGACGGCACGGAGCCTACGCTGAACGCACCCCTTTATACCCGCCCCATTGAACTGCGCTCCGATACCCTCATCCGGGCACGGCTCTTTCTTCCCGGTCAGGAAATGAGCGAGATCGTGTCATCGGAATACCGGTTCGGCATCCAGGGCATACGCCTTACCAGCAATACGCGCTTTGACCCGCGCCCTGTGTTCCGCGGAAACGGCATTGCGGACTTTCTCGAACCCAGGCGGGGCTCCCTGGACTATCTGGACGGGCGCTGGCGGGGAACCCTGGAAAACCTGAAAATCTGCGGACAGCTTCCCGGACTTATGCCTGTGGAACAGATAACCGTGGGCTTCCTCTCCCACCACCGCTCGGGGATTATCTATCCGGAATCCCTGAAGCTTTACACCGGGCCGGATCCGGAGCACCTGGAACTTACTTCAGAACTGGCTCTTCCCTGTCAGCCCTGCGCCAGGGAGATCGCCAGACAGGATTTCTCCCTTCCTGTAGGGAAAGAAATAGGGGCTTTCCGCTTTATCGCCTGCAGATATGCGAAAATGCCCCAATGGTGCTGCTATAAAGGCTCCCCGGGAGTATTCACCATGGTGGACAATATCATCGTCTCGCCTGCCTTCGGAAGCTCCTTATAATTTATACTCACGGCCACGAAAATTTGCCAGGTCACCCGGTTTACGAGCGGAACGCACTATTTCTGTTTATGCTTTCATTTGCCGGCGGCCCTTCCGGACTTTTTTCCAGGTACAGGAGGACTGCAAATACCAGGAAGAGCAGCAGAACCGATGCGGCGATTGTAATCCACGGATTCCGGACGAACCCGGCCACCAGGTAGCCCGCAAAACATACCGCGGCCACCAGAACCGCATAGGGCAGCTGGGTTTCCACATGTTTCAAATGTTCACACTGCGCCCCGGTAGACGCCAGTATGGTGGTGTCGGAAATCGGGGAGCAGTGGTCTCCGAACACGGACCCCGCCAGGGTAGCCCCCAAAGACGGAATCAGCACGTCGGCGCCCTCCGCTCCGACGCAGATCATGGACACAATGGGGAGCAGGATGCCGAAGGTGCCCCATGCCGTCCCCATGGAAAAAGACAGGAACGCCGCCACCGTAAATACAACGGCCGGAAGGAGGCTCAGGGAGAGATCGGCTTTCGTGACAAAATTACTGACAAACAGTCCTGTCCCTATCATTTCCCGGCATACTCCGCCCAGAGCCCAGGCCAGGATCAGAATCAGCAGCGCCGGAATCATGGTTTTAATACCGTCCACCACCCCATCCATAAATTCCCGCAGGTTCATCAGGCGTCTCGGTATGTACAGGGCCATAGCTGTCAGCAGGGCCGCAAAAGTACCCAGAGTAAGGCCAGCCGTGGGATTTTCACCGATGGCTTCCGCAAAGGAACGCCCCTCAAAATAACCGCCTACATAGGCCATACCCAGAATGGAACAGACGATCAGTGTCAGGATCGGCACTGCCAGATCCGGAACCCTGCCTTTTTTTGCCGCGAATTCAGCGCTGTGGCCAGATACGGCTCGCCGGCCGCTTCCTCCGCCGGCCAGTGGGCGCTTGGCAGCCTCCGGGGCCTCCCGAGCCTCAGAACGTATATTTTCCTTCGGACGTATACTTTCCTTCGGCTGCATGCTTTCCTTCGGACGCATGTTTTCTTCCGGCCGCATGCTTTCCTCAGCCTTTTTCATCGGCCCGAAATCCAAATCCGTTACGCTTAAGAAAAATACCATGGCAATGGTCAGAATCGCGTACAGGTTATAAGGAATAGTCCGTATAAAGGCATTCAGCCCTCCGGCCTCCTCCACCTCTGACGCCACTGCCACCGCCCAACTGGAAATCGGCGCGATGATACAGATAGGCGCAGCCGTGGCATCCAGCAAATAGGCCAGCTTCTCCCTGGAGACTTTACATTTGTCCGTGACAGGGCGCATGACGGTTCCCACCG
>CAJTSY010000118.1 GCA_910578995.1 uncultured Acetatifactor sp. | reverse complement strand
CTTAATTACATTTTTTCCTCGGCGTTTTCTTACATTTTATCACTGGCGCTGACAATGGTTCCCATAGCCCACCATGTCAAAATAGCGGCTCCGGAAGGCGTAAAAGCTCTGCCCGAAAATGGCCGGGTTGGTAAACTTGTACTGGCTGAACACATCAATGGCCTTGTTGGTAATGACAGTGCCGGTAAGCAGAAGCCGATAGCTGGCCGCCCTCCCCAGCCGGTGCATGGCCTTACTGGCGGCGATATTGTGGGTCTTGATCTTGTGGCCCTCGTCGGCGATAATGAGGCCGGGCCGCCATGCCAGCAGGTCTTTTTCCATCCGCCATGCGCTCTCATAATTCACCACCGCCACCTGCAGGGCCGCGCCGGTCATGTGCCGCAGAGTATCCAGCTTCTTTGCGCCGGTTCCAGAAAGCACCGCGAGGAAATAGGGGAAATCCGCAAAGCGGGCAAATTCCGCCTCCTATACGCCGAGGATGGAAAGCGGGGCCACGATCAGCACCCGGCCAATCCTCCCGGCCTTTGCCAGTGCGCCGGTGATCGCTATGCTGGTGATGGTCTTTCCGGTTCCCATTTCCATAAGGAGCGCACAGCCGCTGCTTTTCGTGGCGGGAGGCCCGGCCTCCGGTTCCGGCAGCAGACCAAAGGAACGACAGACAAAGCCAAAGGCTTCCTGCTGGTGGCGGTAAGGCGTGGCCTTTACCGGCATAGGCAGGGCGGGCCTGCGTTCCTCATGCGTAGTCATGGCCGCCCACCTCCGGCACTTCCTGCAAAGACAGCGCCTGCACGCTGTCGCCGGGTACAATGATGGTGATCCGGCGGGTATCGCCGAACAGCCTCCGAAACACCCGCTCCCGCAGGGATACCGTCTTACAGCGGACAATGCCGCCCGTATCCGGCCCCTGCGCAAGACTGATCTTCAAGTTATGTTTCATGTTGCCTTTCACCTCTTTCTGAGGGCGCGTATCGTTGGCCCTCAATATACGGCCACGGGAAAGGCAAAAGTCAGGGGCCTATCTCAAAAAATTTTTCAATTTATGAATGGCCCGTTTTAACCGCTCATGAACAGACTGCTTTGTAACGCCCTCCGCACGGGCAATATCCACAATCCGCTGATCCTCAAAATAAACTTTTAACAACAGCTCCCGCTGGGAAGGGGAAAGGGCCTCCATTGCCTCCATGCGCCGGGACGTATCCTCCCGGCGCAACAGCTCCCGCTCCGTGTCCTCCGCCGAAGTAAACAGCTCCCCCTCGTAATCCATGCCGTCAAGGGAAACATGGCGGCGGGTTTCCTTATGGTCGTTGTTGTACTGCTGCAGGTCAAAATCCACCAGCAATTCACCGAGGCCCTCGTCCACCTCGATCTCCGAAACCTCTCCATTTACAAACTCATACCGGATTTTCATTTTTGCCGTTCTCCTTTCGGAGCCCGGCAGGCGGCACCCTGACCGCCGCAAACAAAAAAAGAGCCTGACAAGCAGCACAAAAGTGCCGCCTGTCAGGCTCAATGTCATATCCACTTTTCAAGATGAAAGTGGCGTATCGGAGGGCCGATCCTTAGTTACGGAATGAAACCGCCCCTCCCTGCATCATGCTCAAACAAACGAGTGATCCCTGTCCCGGTTTAGCCAGCCGTTTCCCCGGCCCGCATACATTCCCTGCGGGCCGTGCCGTATTGCCGTGGCGGTATCTCCGGTCAGCTCCCGGCCTGCTGGCTCGGAGCGGATCAAAGGTTTTCTATTCCGTTTTCATCACTCCGATCTCGGAGCCGCAGTGCCCGCACTTTATAATGAAATCGGGATACCGGCCCTTCTTCGGGGTAATCATCTGCGTCTTTGTACCTGATACTGCGTCCATGATCCGCCGCCCGCATACGGGGCAGCAGACAGGCCGCAGGGTTGTCCTTAGCCCATTGGTCTGCGCCTCCTTCTTCCTGCGCATCTCATATACGCCCCTTTCTGTCGCCGCCGCTGTCCGGCGCGGGAGAGTATATGACCTGCTATGATTGCTTTCCTACATGACAAGCTCCGCCAGCCACGGAGCAACCGGCCTCGCCAGCAGACGGGCGTTCAAGTACGCCATTTCTAACGTCAGGCAGGTATTGCCTAAATAATACCCGTCCATGATGGTGAGGGTCATAGCAAGGTCGGGGTTCTCCATATCGGTCAGACAGATCGGCAGAAGATACTGCACCCTTCCTTGGTAGCCCTGCGGCACCACAATGCTCGGTTCAATGAGCGCCTTCCGCCGCGCCAGTTCAACTGCCGTTTCCAGTAGCAGGGGCAGGTTCTGCGCGTCGCGGATGGAAGCGGGCAGGCGGGAAAGGTTCTCCTCGTCGCCCAAAATGTGGTCTATGTTTACCCGTATCGGCCACTCCGGGTTGTAATTGACGCCATACTGCGCCATATAGTAGCTGGGCTTTTTCGGGAGCGGACTTATATATTTGAGCCACGGTGAAAGCTCGTCCGAAAAGCCCCGGAAATACCAGTCCAGCATACTGGCCTGCCGCTTGTTCCGGTCAAAGCAGCCATAGACCGCTTTGTACCGGCGCGTGTACAGGCCCGTATGGAAGCAGACAAATTCATTCTCCACATGGAGATAGTCCGCCGCCTTCTCCGGGTTCCGTTCTTCGTTAAAATCAATGACTTGTTTTTTGAATATCGAGTGGATATATCGCTCTAATATCGGAGTATCTGGATTTTTCGTATGGTAGTCTGGATTCCGAAACCTCCACGGCTCCGGGAGCGCCAGCCCCGCCAGCTCGTCGAGCTGGCAGTACCAGCCCGGCACATAGGCGAAGGAAAACAGGTCTGGCAGTAAATTCATATCAGTTCCCTCCATTTTTTCTGGATCACGTCCACAAGGTGCATTTGTACCTGAATTTTCTTGTCCTCGTCAATTACCCTGTGGATTTTGCCGTCGGCCCCCGCCACCTCGGAAGTCACGAGGGAATCATGGTAAGGCTCATATATCCTTAAAATTTCCTCTAACGCCTCCGGCTCGCCGTGAACCGCTCTTTTGATTAGCTCATAGTTTAATTCATGGATCTCGTCCCCGCTTTTCATAAGACTCGCGAATTTTGCTAAATGCGCGCTGCCGCAGGTTGTAGACAGTGCGCGGTGTCACCTCCATCTTTTCCGAGATTTCCCGGTCGGAGAGGTCGCCCCAAAAGTCTAAGAGCAGGACGTTCCTCTGCCTCTCCGGCAGGGATAACAGTGCTTTATATAAAGTTTCGCTCTCCACCGCACAGGAGCTTCCGCCCACATAAAGCACGAAAGACTCGGAAGGGTATTCATCCCTGCGGCCTAATGTTTCCAGAAGATAGTCTACCGGTTCGTCGGAAAAATGCTTGTCCCGGTTGCCTTCGGCCCGGTTTAAATTTCTGACAAAGTTGCGCGACACCGTTTTGCAGAAGGAATCGAACATAGCGCAAATACGGTCTTCGTTTGAAGGAGATAGCATGGCACTTCCTCCCTTCTGTCAGATTCGAGCGCGGCTGGTTTTTCACCTCCTCGTAATACCAGAACACATCCCGGCATGGCAAACCGGAAAGATTTTTGAAAATTTCTCAAAAAAATTTATTGCCATTTCTTGACAGTTTTCGACAATGCAATGTAAAAAGGCCAATCCACACAAGGCAGATTGACCTTCCGGGCAAGTTTGCCTTGCCTTTTGTAGTATTTCGGGTTCAAAGTATATAAAACATTCGCTTGTTATAAAATAGATTTTCCTAATTCATAGGCACACTTCGGAAAAACTGTGTGCTGTGTCATATCCAGCGTTCCGCAGCCTGTTCCCAAAATCATGCCCTGATCCTGAAAGTGCATATAACGGCATATCTTCTGATAATGCTCCCGTAAATATGCAACAGCCTCGTCATCTGTATCCCATGCGGCTGTAATCAGCGCTGTTTTCATCCCCTTAGAAGATAACTCGGTTGTGAAACTGTAAAAACGGTCAATGAACATTTTAAGCTGTGCCGACATTCCAAAATAATAGATCGGTGTAACAAATACCATCATATCAGCACTTAGAATAGACTGCCGGGCTTTCTCCATATCGTCATGCTGTACACAGTCCCCAGCCATTCCGCAGGCTTCACAGCCATTGCAAGGATGGAGGTTTGCATGTGCGGCATCAAATATGCTAACGATATGCCCTGCTGCTTTTGCACCTTCCATAAATTGCTCTGCCAGCATATTGGAAGAACCTTTTTTATGAGGGCTTCCCTGAACGAGTAATATTTTCATTTTCTTATGTTCCTCCTTCTCAAAATCTAAACAGTATCATTATAAATAGCAGACAAGTTCGCCGGATTCTTTTGAGGCCGTATGCGCTGGTGCCGGTTCTGCCCCATCTGCCTTATATCCAATCGGCATAATTAACACAGACTTCTCGTTCTCCGGGAGTTGAAAGGCCTTTTCCAATTCGCTGTTAGAAAAATAGTTGCACCATGTTGTGTAAATGCCCAACTCGATTGCCTGCAGCATGATATAAGTCGCAACGATACTGACATCTTCCACGCCGGAATGAATACCATCCTCTAACGGATTTTTCCATTCCTGCTCCCGATTATAAGTGAAAAGCAGAACCGTCTTTGCTCCATAAGCGCAATGTGTGAGCATTGACAGCTTTTTAAGGGCTTTTTCGCTTTGGAGTACATAGATTTTATACGGCTGTTGGTTCTTCGCAGTGGGAGCCATTCTTCCGGCCTCTAAAATCTGATCCAGTTTCTCCTTTTCAACTGGCCTGCCTGAATATTCCCGCACAGAAAAGCGAGCCTGCGCTAAGTCCATAAATTTCATAGCAACACCTCCTCCTAAATCTTATACTTTGGTCTGCACCATAGATTTCTGTTTCCATTTTCCCCGGCCAAAATGTACCCATGTAACAATACAGCCGATTCCCCATCCAAAAATGGTGTTCCACCAAATCATGTTATAACCGATGGACGGAATTTCCTGTAAAATGTAAGTTGATACAACACGGATTGCCAATGCGCTTGTTGCAACAAAGGTGGAATAGAGTGCATCATTCGCCCCCTGAAACAGTCCCAGAAGCGGAAAATAGGAAGCAAAAGGAATCAGGCAGAGAGCCACGCACCGTACATGGGAAGTACAATAGCCGATAGCTTCTGCTCCCAATCCAAACGCTGATACAATCGGCCCCGCAAAAACAAAGACTATCATCAATACACATACCGAGATAATTTCCGATATGATGACTGTATGCTTTGCGCCGGTCATTACCCGATCCATACGGCCAGCCCCGATATTTTGTCCGGTATAAGTTCCCTGCGCTGTCATCAACGCATTTGCGGGAAGTATCATATAGGTTTCAATCTTCTGCGCCACAGAGAAAGAGGCTGTCATGGCTTCCCCATAACTGTTGACTGCCCGCTGGATAAACACAAATCCAAAAGATACAATAAACTGCTGCAGCGCCATAGGAAAGCCTGCTTTCAGGGATAATTTTGCAAGCGGCCATTCAAAGGTCAATTCTTTCAGTTTCCAGCGGAAAAGAGGATATTTCTTTACCATATAAATAATCGCCGCAATGCAGGATGCCGCCTGTGCTATATCCGTAGCAATGGCAGCCCCGGCCACACCCATATTCAGGGAATAGACAAACACAATATCTAGCACGATGTTGATTCCGCTGGCAATCAGAAGAAAATACAAAGTTGCCTTGCTGTTCCCTACACCACGCAAAATTGAAGCTACAATGTTATACCCAAACTGAAAAATCAGTCCCGCCGCATATATCTTAAAATAAGTATCGGCCATAGGAAGCAGGCTTTCTGGTGTGGCTAAGATATATTTCAGGGCAAAGCGGCTGACTAAAATGCCTGCCACTGTTGCCACTACTCCCATTCCCAGCATAAGCAAAAGGGAGGAAGATGCCTGCTTACGCATTTCTTTTTCTTTACCGGAGCCGAAAAGCTGTGCAATCAGAACGCAAGCCCCCGCCGAGAAACCATTTGCCAGTGCAAGAAAGGCCATTGTCAGCACGCCACAGGCTCCCACTGCCGCCAGCGGCGCTTCACCGGCAAAATTCCCCACAACAATCGTATCCACCGTATTATAAAGCTGCTGCAGCAAAAGCCCCATTAGAATCGGGAATGTAAAAGAAAGAATACCTTTCCACGGAGTTCCTTCTGTCAGTGTCCTGCCCTCCATCAGTGTACCACCTCGCAGTCCTTACGCTCCGTGTAAAGTTTCCAGAAATCTTCTGCCAGCAATGCAGGGTCGCATTTCTCACCGGGAGCAATCACATCTGTCACCGTCACGGTTCCAAGGTACACATTCTGTTTTTTCAGTTCCTCATGGAGCGCCAGACACATGGCACGAAGCGCCGCCTTATCCATTGAGAGAGGCAGGTAATCATACATAGGATACAAGGAAAGACCGCCTCCGGTCACAAGGATCGCCCCATCCTTCTGGCTGAAATCTTCTGAAAGAACCTGTTGGATTGCATGATAGGCCCCGGCTACATCTACCTTGTAGCGCTCCACCAAAAGGTCAACATCCTTTTCCCCTTTGATCTCGGAATCCAGACCGGTAATGCCCACATTATAGAACAGCACATCCGGCGTTCCAAACTGTGCCTTTAATTCATCAAAGGCTTTTGTCACAGAGTAGGGCTTGGAGGCATCCGCCACTTTGGTATAGACCTCGATCCCTTTCTCCTTAAACTCTGCTTCATAGGCGGCAAGATGCTCCGCATTTCTCGCCATAAGAACCACCCGGAAATCATTCTTTCCGAATTTCTCTGCTACACGGTTCCCACATCCATTGCCTGCTCCAAGTACAAAAATTGTTTTTTTCATTGTCATATCTTCCTTTCATTTTTTGTTATTGTTTTATTAAAGAGAAGAGCCTAATTGATAAGCTGCTTCGGTCTTTCCTTTTCCCAACACATCGCCCCTGCTTTTCCAGCGGAGGTTACGTTCATAAGTGCGATACCATGTGACCGCCTGAGAGTAATCGGCCCCATCTGCGGTCATCAGCAGGACACTTTCTTTTACAAATCCGCCATATCCAAGACACTCCAATTCTGCATACAAGCGGTCTGCCGCCATTTTCAGCGGGCCGGTGATCGTCCAGAAATAGACCGGTGAGGCAAAGACCACCACATCACAATCTGCAAAGACGGAATAAATCTGTTCCATATCATCCTTTTGAGAGCAGGGGCTTTTGCTGTCCCGTCCTGCCCGCAGACAGCCTTTACAGCTATGAATGTTCATACCATCCAGATAAAATTCTGAAACCTTATGTCCGACACTTTTTGCCCCGTCGGAAAATGCCTGAACCAGCTTGGCCGTATTGCCGTTTTTCCGGGCCGCACCGTTTAAGATTAAAATATTTTTCGTCATTGGTTATACCACCTCTTTCAAATTCGCTATCCTATGAAATTCACAAGAAGTCCAGTAAATAAAGCAAACAACATGGTAAATGTAACATAAAGGATAAAACGCCGGATTCCGAGAACAATCTTTAATGCTCCGAGGTTTGTTATTTTGGTTGCCGGACCGGTTATCATAAAAGCCGCCGCACTGCCCATGCTCATACCGTTATGCAGCCATGCCTGCAAAAGTGGAATTGTCCCGCCACCGCAAGCATAAAGCGGCACTCCTATGGTGGCAGCCATCAATACGCCAAAAGCCTCATTGCCGCCAAATAGGGAAGTCATAACCTCTGTTGGCACATACCGCTGAAACAGCGCAGACAGCATAATGCCAACGAGAAAATATAGTCCGGTTGCTTTTACATTGCGCCACAGATTTTTCAGGTAGCGCAGCAGAATATTAGGGTCTGTATCACGGCTTTTCGGTTCATCAAAACCGGAAAAGTTAAAAAACGGTTTGTTCCAATAACAGAAACGTATCAACAGTCCTGCCGCAATACCGCAGAGAAAACAGGATAAAATCCGCACCACAAGCGCCGTATTCCCAAGCGCCGCACTATATATGATAAGCTGCGGATTGAGCAGCACGGAACTCATCATAAACGCCGCCAGCCAATCGTCCTTGATACCGCTTCTGGAAAAAGAGGCAGCAATCGGAATCGTCCCGTACATACAAAGGGGAGAAGCGATACCCAGCGCACTTGCACAGACAATACCCAATATACCCAGCCGTTTCCCCTGCATAGAGCGGAAAGCATTATGTATATGGTCTTTCATAAAAACAGACACCGCAGAGCCGAGCAGCATACCAAGAATCCAGTAGGGGAATATCTGTTCAAGCTGTACCATGAAATAATAGGAGAAATAAACAAATTCCCGGCGTAACGCTTCCATATCCACAACCTCCTTCCACTCTTAAAAATCACTCGTCAATGCTGACAAGCTGATAGGTTCGGCTGCCAAGGCCAATTTCTTCCCCATGCTCTAAGGTTCGCGGCGCGTTCAGCCGTTCAATCTGTGCGATAAAATTCTCGCTGCCGTCTGCCTGATAGATGAAATCCATGCACGCCTGATCCAGCGACACCGGATCAAAGGAGGCCAGAATACCTATATCATGTATTTCTGGTTCTCTCGGATCTTCCTCACAGTCGCAGTCCAGCGACAACCGGTTCATCACATTGATGTAAAGAATATTTCCGTCCAATGCGTCAGATACAGATTTTGTCGCCTCTGCCATTGCCTCAATAAAGCCGTTTCCGTGTATGTTGCCCTTTCCACGGGCCGAGGCGATTCCGATAGAAGCGTTTTTGATCGCGCCGCCGAATCCCGCCATTGTGTGTCCTTTGAAATGGGACAGCACAATAAAATAATCATAATTTTCAAAGTGAGTGCCGACATAATTTTCCGTAATATTCGAGCCACCCTCCACAGGCAATGCCATAAATCCGTCCTCGTCCATCACATCAAAATCGGCAATCTCCAAGTAACCATGATCCTCTGCCGTCTGGTAGTGCATGGCGGTAGAGGTTCGGAAACGCCCATATATGGTATTGCACTCCACCAGAGCCACATCATCAAAAGACTGTACAAAGTCGCCAATCAGCTCCGGCCTTAAATAGTTGCTCCCCGGCTCACCCGAAGCAATCTTTACCGCAATCTTTCCCTGCGGATTGGCACCGAGAGCCTCATACACAGCCATCAGTCCCTCCGGGGATATGTCTGTTGTCATATAGACAATCGGATTACCGCTATCTGGTTGTTGCGCCAGCGTTTCATCCACTATCGGGATTTCCGACTCCTGTTTGCTTTCCGGTTCGCCATTATCAGGAACAGAATTTGTTTCGTCTGAAATAGTAGCAGGTGAGGGGAAATCAACCGGCAGGTTATTTTTTTCGCCCTGACATGCTGTAAGGCTAAGAGCCAGACAACATATCAGAAAAATATGAAGCCTTTTTTTCACTTTCGCACCTCTTTCTTACCACCAGCCAAATAAGCTGCGTCCAACTTCAAGTTTTTCAATTTCGTTCAACTCGTCTGCGGATAACTCAAAGTCAAATATCGCAAGATTTTCTTCCATCCGCTCCGCGTGAACGGATTTCGGAATCACCACAATTCCTTCCTGATAGAGAAAACGGAGCGCCGTCTGCGCAACGGTTTTCCCATGCGTTCTGCTGATTTCAAGCAAAGTCTGATTTTGGAAAATCCCATTTTGTCCACAAGCCAGCGGCGACCAGCTTTCATGCTTTGTACCGATCTGACATTCCAACTGCCTTAATTTTTTCTGCTGGCGGAATACATGAGTTTCCACCTGATTGACTGCCGGTATGACTTTACAATGGTTCACCAGATCGAGATACCGTTCTTCCAAAAAGTTTGAAATGCCAATAGCCCGCAGCTTTCCATCCTTATAGGCCGTTTCCATAGCCCGATAAATTTCATGTACGTTCCCGGTAGGTTCATGGATTAAAAGCAGGTCAAGATAATCCATACCCAGCTTTCTCAATGAACCTTCGATAGAGCGCAATGTATCCTGATAGCCGTGGCTGGCCCACAGTTTCGTGGTGACAAATAACTCACTTCGGGAAATCCCAGATTTACGGCAGGCAAGACCTACTTCATGTTCGTTGCCATAGCATTGTGCCGTATCAATCAGGCGATAGCCCAAACGGAGAGCATCCGTTACACACTGTTCGGTAATCCGTGGCGGTGTCTGGTATGTGCCATATCCTAAAACCGGCATTTCTACTCCATTATTCAAAGTAATATGCTCCATTTTTTCAGCTCCTTTCCTTTGCATTTTTATTGTAATCCCGTGAGGCTTGACTTGGAACATACCAAAATGCTATAATGGTTTTTAGAAAAACTAAAAGCGAAAGGGAAATGTTAAATATGTATATAAGGGAACTAAGCACTTTTATCATGGTTGCAGATCAGGGCAGTTTCCTAAAAGCAGCGCAGGAATTATATATCACACCCGCCTCAGTTATGAACCAAATGAACAAGCTGGAAGGCATTATTGGCGCAAAACTTATTGAACGCACAAATCAGGGAACATATCTGACTGCCGCAGGCCGTTCTATCTATCAGGATGCGAAACAAATAATTGGTTTCGCAGAAGAAGCCATACAAAAAGCCCAAAGCCTTGCGGATTCCGAACAGACCGGAATCCGGATTGGAACCTCTATTCTGCGCCCATGCAAACGGCTCATTGATCTATGGAATAAAATTGATGATGGAGCATTGCCTTTTCAAATGCGCATAGTACCTTTTGATGATGATCCGTCAAGCCTCGCTTCCATTTTTTCTGTTGCCGGAAATCAAATTGACTGTTTTGTAGGGCCTTGTGATTCTATTACATGGCAGGAACAGCACAATATCCTCCATCTTTATAAAATACCTTGCCGCATTGCAGTGCCAAGAAAACATCATTTAGCACGAAAAAAAAGCCTGTGCTGGTCTGACTTGGATGGAGAAACTTTTATGATGGTTAAGCGCGGAGACTCTCCTGTACTAAATCAGATACGGGATGATATAATCACAAATCATCCAAAGATTAGAATTGCAGATGTTCCCAATTATTACGATACCTCGATTTTCAATGAATGTGAGCAAATGAATTATCTCATGGAAACTTTGGATATATGGGAAGATATTCACCCATCTCTTATAACACTGCCGATGGATTGGAAATATGAAATGCCTTACGGAATTGTCTATACAAAAAAGCCTTCTCGATCTGTTGCGGCCTTTATTGAGGTCATTCGCAATAGTATTGATAATAAATAATTTTTTCTAATACATCAGCCAGCCGATAAATCCTTCGACTGGCCTTTTTATTTATACTTTAAAAGAAAAATTTCTTTGAAAAAAGGCTTGCTTTTCCACCTAAAATGCGTAAGCTGTCACTCACAAGGCAAGCAGCCAGTACAAAACACAAACAAAATGAAAGGTGGAAAACATTATGAAGACAGGAAAAATCACAGCAAAACTCCAGGACGCGGTTCCGGTATGCCTTATGGTAGAGGGACAGGAAGTAAAACGGTACAAGAATATTGACCTGCCGGATATGCTCAAAGAGGTGGAAATGCTGGACTTCCATTTCAACGTACCGGAGGACGGTAAAATCACTTTTGAAATCAGCTATGCGCAGGGCGTACTGCCGGAGGTATTCCCGGAGCCGAGAGCAAAAATGACACGGGCCGAGAAGGCAGCAGCCAAAGCGGCAGCGAAGGCTGCCGCAGAGCAAGAAGCCACGGCAGAAGAAAATGCCTCGGAAGCCCCGCAGGAAGTAACGGCGCTGGTAGAAGTAAAGCCCTTCGATATAGCGGCTCTAATCGCACCGCCTACAACCGGGGACACCGCACCGGAAGCAGATCCAGAGGCCGAGGAAATCACCGAGCAGGCAGCGGAAGAATCCGGGGACAAGGACGAGGAAGCCGGAAGCATGGAAATCCACTACAATGTAACCGGGCCGCGCAGAAAAGAATTAGCGACTGCAGTAGGTAACTTTATCGGTATGGCTCCGGTATACATGAAAGCCCCGACCTATGGCTTCGCGGTAAGCAATTACATCAT
>CAJTSY010000117.1 GCA_910578995.1 uncultured Acetatifactor sp. | reverse complement strand
CCGTTGTTCTCAGTGACAACTCTGATAGAATATCACATCTTCATTCTGTTGTCAATACCTTTTTTGATTTTTTTCATTTTATTTTCATCTGCTAAATGAAACAAAATGTTGTTTTCTCAAGGCGGACTTTATATTACCACAACTATCTGCCTCTTGTCAACATCTTTTTACAACTTTTTCAATTCTTTTCCAACAACTTTTTCAGCTTCCCGTCTTTCCATTTCAGGCATTTTGTCATCCATCATTTTATAAAAAAAGGATACCGCACTAACGGTACCCGTAACGGAGAAAGAGGGATTTGAACCCTCGCGCCGGTTACCCGACCTACACCCTTAGCAGGGGCGCCTCTTCGGCCTCTTGAGTATTTCTCCTTAATCCGAACTGCATCAATTTATTCTACTATTATCTAAGCCATGATTCACGGCACAAGTATAATTATACACATGTAATGGTGTTTGTCAACTCTTTTTTTGTTTTTTCCCCATTTATTTTGCCGGCATTTGTTTTGCCAAACTTATTTGCCATTTATTTTGCACATGTATTTTGCTTTTTGCCGTTTATATCACCTGCCTTTATCTTTCTTATTTTCCTGCTCTGTTTTCCTTTTGATTTCTCGCCTCCTATTTTCCCCGCCGAAATAAACCTCCGGATTCCTTTGCCACGCAGGACAATTCATCCAGACATCCGTCCGTTGGGCATACTTCAACTGATCAGAAATGTCTCTATCGGCCAGCTATGCCCCAGCAGTGTACCAAATATCTGCCTCATACGGATATGCTACACACGGCAGCTGTCTGGATGGTTTGCGCCCTTACTTCCCGCCCCTCAATGACCGCAGGCAAAAACAGCGCTACACCTCCTGCCTTTCTCTACAGTATTTATGTATAGCCGTCTCATACAAGTCATTTCCCCTGGAATCAACAACTACAATTACAGGAAAATCTCTGACCTCAAGTTTCCGGATTGCCTCAGTCCCCAGATCGTCATAGGCAATGACTTCCGACGCAACAATGGAACGCGACAGCAGCGCCCCCGCTCCTCCTACTGCTGCAAAATAAACTGCTCCATTACGGACAATGGCATCTTTCACTGCCTGACTCCGCTTACCCTTTCCGATCATCCCTTTTAAACCCAAGTCCAACAGAGCCGGAGCATATTTATCCATACGGCTCGCCGTAGTAGGACCTGCAGAACCAATCACCCTTCCCTCCCTTGCAGGGGAGGGTCCCATATAATAAATTACATTATTTTTTACATCCAACGGCAACTGCCCCCTTGCCTCCAGCACCTCATTCATTCTTTTGTGTGCAGCATCCCTGGCAGTATAAATAGTGCCTGTCAGAAATACGTAATCCCCGGCGCAAAGTGAGTTGACCGCCTCATCGCCTAGCGGCACCATAATATGTCTGTCCATCTCCGACCTCCATTCTTATATAATCCCGGTTTTCTGCCATATCTCTACATTAAACTCTCATCGTCCCTTCCTTATATCGTTCTGACCGCATGCCTGTTTACATGGCAGCAGATATTGACTGCCACGGGCAGACCCGCAATATGAGTCGGATAAGTGTTTATGTTGACAGCTAACGCAGTAACGGTTCCCCCTAGTCCTCCGGGACCGATACCGGAACGGTTAATCCTTTCCAGAATCTCGCTTTCCAAATCACGTACATATGGAATCTCAGAAGGTTCATCCACCGGCCTGGTCAGGGCCGCCTTAGCCAGCAGTGCACATTTTTCAAACGTTCCACCTATCCCCACTCCCACTACCAGAGGCGGACAAGCATTGGGCCCTGCCTCCTTCACCGCGGTTACCACGGCATTTTTAACTCCCTCAATCCCGTCCGCGGGCTTAAGCATAAAAATCCTGCTCATATTCTCGCTTCCAAATCCTTTGGGCGCCACTGTAATTTTGACTTTCTCTCCCGAAACTATTGAATAATGTATTACTGCCGGCGTATTATCCCTGGTATTCTCTCTCATAATCGGATCTTTTACAACGGATTTTCTAAGAAAACCGTCCACGTAGCCCTGACGCACCCCCTCGTGAACTGCATCTTCCAACAGGCCGCCCTCAAAATGCACGTCCTGCCCTATTTCAAGAAACACGACGGTCATACCCGTATCCTGGCATATCGGAATCATATCCTTTTCCGCTATTACTGCATTTTCCTGAAGCTGCTTCAAAATCTGCCTCCCAAGGGGTGCTTCCTCAGTCACCACTGCCCTGTCCATAGCCTCCTTCATATCCTTCGACAGGAAATGACTGGCTTCAATACACATTTCCTTTACCGCCTGGGTAACTTTACTGACTTCTAAACTCCTCATACCTGCTCCTTTACCCCGTAATCTCCCTTTTCACGGCTTCCAGACCTTCCTCAGTACTCCCGCCCGGAATCCAATTAATCTGCTGCCCGTCATCCCGGTATCTTGGAATCATATGAATGTGAAAATGAGCAACTGTCTGCCCTGCCGCCTCCCCATTATTCTGTACCAGATTTAACCCGTCGCAATGAAGCTTTTCTGACATCTTTGCAGCTACCTTTTTCGCCACGACCAATGCCCCGGAGGCAATTTCTTCCGGCAGTTCAAAAAGATCTGCCGCATGCTCCTTTGGCAAAATCAACGCGTGTCCCCTTGTAGCTGGCGCAAGATCCAGAATCACGCGAAACCTTTCATCCTCGAACAATGTCTTGGACGGTACATCCCCATTGGCAATCTTGCAAAAAATGCAGTCGTCTCTTTTCATATTCTTCCCTCCAAATATGCGAAAATTAATTTTCCTCAAAAACAAACAGCTCATCCAGTGTCCGCAAAACACCAAAATCCCCTTTTGCCTTCATCACCCCGGACATAAACGCCCGCTGAAAGGTCATTCTTCCATTGACTATATCCTCCATGGCCGCCTTTTCCAACTGCATTTCCACATCAGGCCGCTCAGCAGCTCCATAACAGCATTCCAACCGGGTACCATTCACGGACAGAATCAGTTTTTTTCTTTTTTCTCCAATGGCAATGGCGAAGTCTGCCCTCATCCCTGCCCTGGGGCGAAAGGCTTTTTTGATAGAAGAAAGATACTCTTCCTCATTATCGCCTTCTTCCTCGCTGAGCATATTGCGAAACAGACTGGTAAGTTCCTGAATATCCTTTTTCTGGCGCTGAACATAACCGTCATCAGACACATACTGGGACAGCTGCTCCGTTTCCTGCGGAGTCAGATTTGTACTCTTCGGCACTGCAACTTTCTGCTTCACTGCCTGGTTGCTGGCAGGGAAACAGGCCATATGCTGGTTAATGGAACGATACATGTTTTCCGCTTTCTTTTCAATGATCTTAACATACTGATCATTCATTTCAAGCATAACCGTATTTTCTATATAACCACAGATTCCGCTGCAGGGCAGTCCTCCAAGAATTTCCCATGCTGTGGACAGATTAAGTTTCGCCTCCCTCTCCCCATACGTAGTGGACATAACCACCGGACACATATAGATATCAGCAATTCTCTCCTTATCTCCAAAAAGCCAGCATGCGTCCAGAAACTGCTGCATATATCCCCCGATCCCGTACCACTCCACAGTGGTTGCAAGAATAATGCCATCCGCATCTTTCAGAGTCTGGGGAAGCATTGGAATTGTGTTCTTACACTCATACAGGTTATATCGCGTTACATTAACCCTGAGTTCTTCAAGAATTTCCTGCATTTTGTTGATAACAAACAGGGTGGGATCGTCAATGATCCCCCTTCCGCCATAATAAATATTAATGTTCAAAGCCGCACCTCACAATTTGTTTTAAATCCCTGTCCGTCTTCCCTGTCACCCCGTCAGATTCCTCCTGTGTCTCCCGCGCTGTAGAAAAATCATGACAGAGGCTGCCAGAAAACCCGTAACCAATCCTCCAACATGAGCCGCATTGTCAATATTCTGCCCTGTAAAACCGCTGTAA
This sequence comes from uncultured Acetatifactor sp., assembly GCA_910578995.1. GTDB lineage: Bacteria > Bacillota > Clostridia > Lachnospirales > Lachnospiraceae > Acetatifactor. Next base: position 8,046 of record CAJTSY010000117.1, on the reverse strand, counting down.
AGCGAGTATAGCACCATCAGCATCACCCTGGCCGGCGTTACGTTTTCCATTCTCCGGCCAGAAAACAAAACCATGGCAAGCAATACTCCGTCCAAGCCAAAAATCGCCCCACTGGCTCCCAAGGAACCAGAAATATCATTGTTCACTACTTTAGCCCAGAGCGACAAAAGATTTCCTCCAATCCCGGATGCCAGATACAAGAACCCATATTTAATATGCCCCAATTCCCGCTCTATCATGGATCCCAGGAAAAAAAGTATCAGCATATTGTTAAATATATGGCTCATTCCGCTGTGAAAAAACATTGCCCAGAGAATTCTTCCATACTCCCCATTGATCAGCACATCAAAGACATCCAGTCTGCCCCTGTCGTACAATTCTCCCCCGTCAAGGCTGCACATAAGAAAAACCACCACATTAACGCTCACCAATGCTATTGTTATAACAGGCTGACACTTCAATGTTTTCAACAGATTTCATCCTCCCGGTCCCTCTCCAGTGTAAAACCAATTTTACCATATTCCCAAACTTTTTTCAATCAATACTCTTCACCTGAAAATAAAAACTGATTTTCCTATCCTGATCTCATCTCCCTCCTCCAGTTTTTTCTTTTCATAGGGCTGCATTCTCTGTCCGTTCCGAAAGGTACCGTTTGTTGAATTCAGATCCTCCAGATAGGTCCTCCCCTCTTCCCTGGTAATTCTGGCATGAATTCTGCTGACGGATGCATCCTCCAACACCAAATCCACTTCGCCCTTTTTCTTTCCTATGGACACTACCGTCTTCTCCAAGCTGGCCAGCAGCCTTCCCTCCGATGTCAGCAGGCGGTGGGGCCTTCCCTCTGTTTCCACTGTCTCCTCAATGTAGACCGTCTGACCATAGGAATTTCGATTCTCCTTTTCTTCGCCATCCCCTCTGTAGGTAGTTTCTTCTGCCACCGCATACCCTGTCATGGCCTGCTGCGTTGCCTTTTTGTATTCTTCCCGAAGCCTTTTATTGCGGTTCCTTTTTCCTTCAAGCAGTCCTCGAATTCCTCTTCTTCCCGAATCTACAGCTTTTTCCAGGGAAACGGGCATGTCAGTCACCTCCACAGCCACAGGCATCTGTCCTGTCTCCTCCACAACTTTTTCCTCCAATACAGTACATACCAATTCTGGTATTTTGGTTTCTTCCAGGCATCCGGCATCCTCAAAAATCTGGGACTGCAGGTAGACTTCACCGTTGCGCTCCAGACGTTCATACATGCGGTACACGCAATCCACCAGCAAGTCATCATTATAGTCAATATGTTCCACCCAAAATTCCATCAGTTTTATAAAACTGGCTTCTCCCTCATAATAAGGAATATATAAAAAGGAAAATACATTACTCTCCAGATCCTGGAATATCTGTTCCGGATACCAGATAATGTTATTCATATCCAGAAGAAATCTTCCCAGTTCTATCTGTACCTGTCTGAGACACCAGACAAAATCCCGTATCCACTCCCTGGTAATGCAGCGGCTGCCGTATAAAAGAGACAGATTCTGTCTTGAAGATATATTATAGTAAAGATATGCTTTTCCGTTTATATAGCGCAGGCTGCAGGGAAGCAGTCCTTTAATCTGGCATCTTCCAAGAATACAATACTGGTATCTTCTTTCCTCAGGAACCTTTTCCAGTTGTATTCTCTCGTAATTACTGTTCAGGCTTCTTACATATTCAATATTCAGCATGCGGATGTTCCCTTTCTATGAATTTCTTGAATTTGTGACATTTCCTGATAAATGTCACTGGTGACAGACGGCAGTATTCGTATTCTGCCCGCGTGTCCCACAGACTGCTTCCTCCCCATATATTCCATCCCGGCAGGGGAAAGGATAGTTCGCCGCTTCCCCGTACCGAAAAGCGGTTTTTATTAAGGGAAGCATCTAGCGACGTGATATTCCATGCGGCATATTTCTCTCTGTAGAGTTTCCCCACACGCTCCTGTATCTTTTCCTTCACCCCCATAGTGTCCGAGTCCCTCACAAGACTTCCATACAAAGCAATGGCTCCCAGATCCTGTTCAAACAGGCATCTGTCATACTGGAACAGCAACATATAGACAACGAAGAGAACCGCCCCTAAAACCATCGGAAATACCAGAGCCGCCTCCACCGTCAGATAAGCGTTTTCTTTTTTCATCTTTCCCCTTTCTGTCAGTCCCCTAACTTTCCCGCAATGTTTTATCCGGTTCTGGCCGTGCGGCTAAATCATAACCGCCAGCCACGCTGCCGCCAGAAAGGGCAGAAACGGGATTGCGGTATTTCGTCCTGCCTTCCCCAGCACCAACATAACAACGGAAAACACAGCTGCCAGAAACAAACTGAATCCAAAAATCATAAGGCTTTTTCCCGCCCCTGAGATCATTCCCAGAATCAGGAGCGCCACCCCGTCTCCATATCCGGCCTTTTGGGACACAAACGCTGTCAGCAAAAGAAAAACTCCCGGAAGCATTCCGCTGATAACATCCAGATATTCGCCATTCCGGCAAATGCACTTAATCAATACCAAGATTCCTCCTATTGCAAGTGTCCACACAGGCACCCGCCTCTTCCTGACATCTATGATGCTGATAACCAAAAGCCAGACTGCCGTAATAGAAACAAACCACATATTCCTTTCCCCCCTCAGTGTCCGCATCGGCTGCATGGGGCATACCCTGATTCCATGGCCTTCTCAATCGCCATCGTATGAATCGTTCTCTTCAGCCCTGAACACTTTCTGTCATAGTGATAGCGGTCTCCATCCCTTGTGATAAAAAGCACTAACGGACCATTCCCGCCTGCACATCTCGAACACGGATAATACTTTCCGCCATTTTGGTTTCTCTCCCCTTCGATCATACCTGCCGGAACCTGTGACACTGATAAATTCAGGTAACTGCACTGATCGCTTAAATGGTACACCGTACCCGTATCAGTGACATAAACTGTCTGTGACGTTCCCTGAACGTCCCCTTGATTTCCCCCTCCAGCCAGGTCATAACCGTTCCAAATATGGGAGTAATATCGATTTGACATTCGAAAAGGCGATATCCCCACCAGGCTGCTCCAGGGTGATACGGAATACGTAACCAGTATATCTATCTCATCCCCGGAACCGAAGACACTGCTTTCCCAAAGCTGCAGCCCGCCCGTCCCATCGGTAAGAGGCGACTGGTCCAGGTAAGCCTCTCCCACAGAATCCGTAATTTTCCGCTTGATAACGGTCGAAGAAACCGCAATCCCTGCCAGATCCCTCCACCAGTCGTCATCCTGCTCCCCTCCTTCCGGCATCTCCCCGCTGTCCAACGCATATCCATATACGGACAGCCTGCTGCCAATCTCCCATACAGCCAGCTGTATGTTGCCATGCAGCCGGATCATCTCCATGGCGCATCCCAGATTGAGAAAAAAGAACAAGAACAGCGGAAGCACAATGGATGCCTCCACTGTCATCCCACCTCCTGCCTTCCTGGAAAGAGCGGCAAACAGTGATGTCCCCTTTAAGAAGCAGCTCTTAACACCTAACTCATAATTATAGCTTATCTGGGAAGACTTGGGATTCCGGGCCGGATCCGCAGAACATTTCGGGCAAATCGGAGAAGGTTCCTTTATTATTGACAATAGTTTCTCTTTATTTTTGCCGCTCCCTAAAGAGGACATCACTGTTCACCCCGCTTTCCATCAGTCATAGCTTTTCTGCCTGGTTATTTCAAATCGGAAACCATGTCTGCTTCCAATTTGGATACAGGCCTCCAGCGCGTCAAAGCATCCATCCAGCCTAAACGCCCTATTTCCCGGTGTCTTGCGAATGTCCGCCTCCACCATATTCATTGCCCGCGCAGTAAGAGTGTCTGTATCTGTAAACATCATAAATATCCTCAGATAATCCGCATAACCCAGCCCCTTCCCCTCCTGCGTTCTGTCCTGTAATCCGCCCCCCAGTGCCGCCGAAAGGCTGTAATGCCAGCTGTCTCCATCCTTCAGCAGGGGGACTTTTCCACCGGCCAAAAGCGACCTGACATCATATATGCTTTCTGCATATGCCCATGCCAGCAAAATCGCTCCCTCCAGCAGCGGAATCAGTTCCGGAAGGAAAATCAGGGTACATACCAGGCTTGCTGCCAGCCTTATCTCCCCATACCTGGTCTCATCCGTCAGAAGGTACATGGCATTGGCTGCTTCCCTGAGTGTGCACAGCCGGTTTGCCACACTCCGCAGATTCTCCACATCACTTTCCTTTCCCGCCACCAGATATTCGACCTGGTACCGTAATGCGTCTTCCTCATATTCCATCCCGTATCTCCCCATATACTGTAAGAGATACTCCTGAAAGGCAAATTTTTCCACTGCCTGTCCGACTTTGCTTCCTGTCATATCCCCCATGTTGCCACGGTTCACCTGATTCTGGGCCATTCTGTTCATGATGAGATTCTCAGTATACAAAACATTCGGCGACAGATCTGCTCCCTCTTCCAGAACAAGCTTCAGGATCCCCATACGCTTCTTTGCCTCCAGACCGTCCGTGGGATTGTGCAGCCTGAGAATCTCCCATTCCCCTTCTTCAATCTCTATGGCCTTTCCGTCATATTCAGAAACCCATCCGCCTATCTGCCCGTCCAGTTCCTGCTTTCTTTGCTCCTCCTTTCCTTCTTCAAGTCCGTTTACTTCCACAACCTGCATCCAGTCCTGAAGCTCCCCCATCAGATCCAGTCCGACATCCGCCATCACAGCCTCCACGGCACGTTTTCGGAACACCGCACCTCCCCTGTCCGTCAGTATGGATACCTTTTTCAGTTCAGCCTGCTCCAGTCCAAGTGCCAGAAAGTCACCATACAGAACACCGGACAGAAAGATATCCTCATGGTTTAAATTTTTTGTCAGGTATCTGCCCAGATGTGCCTCTGTGTTGGCTTTTCCGCAGGAAGCGGTGCCATAGGAGGAATCAATGGCAAACAGATTGTACTGTTTCATCAGTTCCCTGTGGTATTCTGCCATAATGCTGTGCAGCCCTATGTCCGCAATGCATTCCGCCTCCAGCCTTGCGCCATTTCTGCGGACGCCGTCTATCAGGGTGAGGCACAGGGACAGGATAACCGCCAGACACAGGGTAAGGTATACTGTCAGATAGGCCGGACACGCCGTTACCATATCCCTGGGGTCATCCTTTTTTACATACATAAATTCCCTGTCATTCATACTCGTACCCTTTATCCCCTATACCTTATTTGACTGCGTTGTAATTTTCTTAAAGATTGTGTTGGCCACCTGGGTAATCTGTGTTTTAAAAAGAATGACCAGACTCACAAGAACTACGATGATCAGAATGATTTCCACCGTTCCCATACCCTCTTCCTCCGCAAAAAACTGTTTCAGACCTTTTAACCGGTTCATACGCCCTCTCTTTCCGCCGCTTTGTGCGGCAACCTGTTTTCATGCAAAGCGCCGACAGAAATACTTCCCTACATATTTGATAATGCCGGAATCATAATCACCGCCATCACAACCGCCAGCATCAGCACCATGGGTACTAAAAGTTTTGTTCCCGCCTCCTCTCCGAGTTTTTTGCTCCGCTGCAGTCTCTCTTCTGCGGATTTATCCGCTTCATCCCGCAGTCTTTCCAATAGCGTGCTGCTGCCCCTCTTCAGGTTCTGCACAAGCAGAGTGCTGAGCCTGACGTATTCCTGCAGACCTGTCCGCCTCCCAAAATGCTCATAGGATAATGCCTCCGAGACCCCTGAGCGCAACTCCCTGCAGGTATACAGTATCTCTTCATAAGCCGGGGATTTTTTACCTCCGCCACGGCACTTTGCCTCATAATCACCGGCAATTTTCTGAAAGGCTCCCCTTATAGTCATGCCGGCCCCTACAAATAATGCTAATTTATGCACAATTTCTGAATATTCTCTGTGAAGACTTTTCTTCCTTCTCTCCAACTGCTCATGCAGATCTCTGTCCAAAAGGAGAAATACCATAACCGCTGCCGCCATCCCCGCCGCCCAGAGAGCAAGGCTATTGTCCTCCACGCTCTGCCGCCACCCGATTCCAGTTCCCCTCCATTCCCCGGGCAGTTTCCAGGTCTCTGACAAAACGCTTTCACTCTGGGACTGTAAAAGCATTTCCTCCATTTCCCGGTAGAGCAGCTCCTCTTCCGTAACCCCAGGCGGCTCCACTGTCACCTGCAGCAGCACCGTCCTCTCACAGTCTCCATAGGCGATGCCGGCCCTCAGCTCCACCTGCTGTGCTTCCTGCGGCGCAAACAACTGGCCTTCATTGCTCAGCACCCCGGGAGCGCTGCTTTCCCATTCCACGGCCACTGGAAAGCTCTCATACTTCTCTGACAGAAGCAGATCTGAACATACCTTCTGCAGACTCTCGTTTTTTCCCAGAATGAGCCCGGGCAGTTCCCGTACGAAGGCCTCCACCAGTTCCTCTGCCGCTTCTCCTGTCAATAACCGTGGTTCCACCTCTACCCGGAAATCCATCTGGCGCTGTCCGTAATCGGCAATAATATGAACTTCCCTGTTTCCTTCCTGGTACCCTGTTCTGGTGATGGTGCCGTCCTCTTTCAGAATAGCCTGATTTTCCGCCGCAAACTTTGCCGCCGCCCCCAGAAGGGTTCCCAGGGCGGCAACCGCAAGGCACAATGCCGCCTTTTTTACATAATATGCGGTTTTCAGGTATTCCCCAGGCTCGCCGGGATGAAGCTGGCGCAAATCCATTTCCACCTGTACCGAGGCAAACATCTTTGGAAACCATAAACAGCTCTTCTTGTAAAGGTACATTGCCATCCTGTAGAAAGGCCTCAGCAAAACAGTCCCTTCCTGCGGCACCTCCTCTTTTCTTGACAGAAAAAGCAGTATCAGAAAACATCCTGCCAACGTCAATGCGATCCAGTACAGTCTCTCCACCTCCCTATGCCATTTCGGCTGTAATCTTTTTCATAATCCGCTCCCCAAGCAGATAAGCTCCCAGGTAAACCCCCAGACATCCTGTCATGATAGCGGCTCCTGTCAGATTATGATAAAGAGAATCAAAGTAACCCCTGTTTCCCATGTCTATGTACAGCAGTATCCCAAAGGGCATCAGTTTCATAATCATCAGCTCCATTTTTTTCCCTCCCAAAAGAGTCTGCACCTCTTGTTTCAGTTCAATCTGTCTTCCGATCTGGTGGGCAGAACTTCTGATAATTTCGGCCATGTTGCCCCCGTTTCTCTTTGCCAGTGCAAATATCTGGGCGAACTGTGCAATTTCTTCACAATTGCTCCGCAGGGCCAGGTCGCCCAGAAGCTCTTCCAGGGAAATATTGATATTCAGTCCCCTCTTGATAAACGTCAGCTCCCTGCAGATGACAGCCTCCTCGCCGTACATCAGCGCCATATCCTGCCTGCATTCCAGAAACGCATTCTCAACAGAATAGCCTGCCTGAAGCAGGGTAGCCACCGACAGAATGCATTCCCTGAACTGGGAAGCCAACTCTTCCCTCACCTTTCCCGCCCTGTCCCGCCCCATCCGCATGTATGCTGCCACGCCCACCAGGGAAAGGGGAATTAGCGCCAGAACACTGCGGTAGAAGAAATATGCAAGCAGTATGGTGATCCCTCCGCAGCACATAACGGCTCCGATCCTTTCTCCGCCCTTCCAACAGTATTTATGATAGTCCTGCCGTTTTAAGTTTGTGTCCATGATACAGTTCTCCTTTCTTTACAAGCCTCCCCATCACCTTCCCTCCCTGTACTTCCCCCGTCTCTTCAAACAAAAAAAGCTGATTCATGCGGATCTCGTTATTTTCACAGCCGGTAAGTTCCGCAATCTCCAAAACTTTTCTGGACTTGTCACGCAGTCTCCCCAAATGTACTATAATGTCCACGCCCGATGCGATCTGCTGCCGGATGGCGGCCAGGGGCAGCTCCATACCCATCAGCACCATATTTTCCAGCCTGGCCAGCATATCCCTGCCGCTGTTGGCATGTCCGGTGGACATACTCCCGTCATGCCCGGTATTCATACACTGAAGCATATCGATGGCTTCCGCTCCCCG
>CAJTSY010000116.1 GCA_910578995.1 uncultured Acetatifactor sp. | reverse complement strand
TTTCATTTTTCATCATCACCGACAGGATGAACACCCTGCCGTTTACCTTAAAATCTACTGCCCCCTGGTACTTCTCCGCCGTACTTTTGATGTTGGCAAGCCCTATCCCGTGGGATTTCCTGTCCGCCTTATCCGTCACCGGGAACTCCTCCTTCGCCTTTAGCACCAGCCGCCCGTCAAAACTGTTCTCCACTTTCAGGATGAGCAGGTTCCCTTTCTGCAGGGAGCTTATACGGATAAAGGAATCCGCCCCCGGTTCTTTCGCTTTCAGCTTCCGGCAGGCTTCAATCGCATTGTCCGCCGCATTCCCCAGGATGACGCCTATGTCATAGCTGTGTATCTGAATCCCCTGCGGGAGCAGCAGCTTATCTGCATCCATCCTTAAGCCAGGCATATCCCGCATAGCCTCATGGTATTTCATGTTGAGCAGGGTATCCACCACCGTGTTCCCCGTCCTGAACCGCACCTCCAGCTTTTCAAGCCCCCTGCTCAGCTCCGACAGGTACTCCTGCAGTTCCCCGCCCCCTTCCCCTGCGGAAAGGCGCTGGATGACGGCAAGGGTGTTCTTCATGTCATGCTTCATGCCCCGTATGCCGGAATAGATGCGCTCCATCTCCTCCATGTGTTCCTGCAGACTGCATATCTGGTTTTCGAGGACGATCCTGCCGCTCTTTTCCCTGTTCCAGCAGATCATGTCCTGGAACAGCTTCACCCCGTACAGGATGGAGAGCAGCGACAGGAGCAGAATTGCGGGAATCACGATGACGAGGATCGGATACCTGTCATACAGCATTTTAGGTACGCCGTCCTCCAGCGTGATCATGATGATACGAAGAAGCATACAGATCATCAGTCCCACCGCCGCCGGAGTAAAGATAAAAAGTAGTTCCGCCCTATTGATGCCGTAGTTCTTTTCCTGAAAGTTCCGTATTATTTTTTTCAGCGAAAAATATAGCAGCAAGGCGCTGACCAAATACTGAAGAACTAACACAGTTGCGGTTCCAATCCAGACTAATAACGCAAGGTTCTTTTCTGATGTGATAATCCCCTCCCTGACACACCAGTTCCACATATCAGGTAATTTACTCCCCGGCTTATTGATCAAAATTGCTGCCACATAAGAACTGATGTCCAGTAACGCCTGGAACGATACCACAAGGAAAACCGTGACGGGGCAAAACGCCTTGTAAAAGCACACCGCAAGGGCTGACAGGATACAGAGTGACAATGCCAGCGTCCCCGCCGCCACCCTGTAGTCCTCATATCCCGGCGGGGAACACCACACCACGGCTGTCCGCAGAGCCACATATAAGCCCGCCACATACAGCCCGTTCCATCTGCCCCTCATCCTTGTTTCCAGAAAGCTCCCCAAAAAATACTGCAGGCAGTACCCCTGGAACACCGTCAGGGCAGCATATAACACATCCGCCATCTTAAACACTGGACACACCCCCGTTCTGCAGGTGCCACATATAGGCTTTCACAAACTCCCCATACTTCTTTTTCGTCAGATACACCCTGTCGCCGTTCGTAAGCGTAATGCTCTCGCCGTCATATTCCGTGATGCAGTCCATGTTCACGATGTACGCACGGTGGCAGCGGTAAAAATTCTCCCCAAGCTGCCCCTCCAGCTCATCCATCGCCGCATAGATCTCTATGGCCTGCGCCGCCCCTTTTGTGTGTATCTCCACCTTCTTCGCCCTGCTCTCGATATACAGGATTTCAGATTGGTCAAGGGTAAGGTTCCGTGACTTGATGAACAGCACACGGCGCTCCTTTTTCTTTGCGGCCTCCCGCACCGCCCTTTCCAGCACCTCCGCAAATTTATCCTCGTCTATGGGCTTAAGCAGGTACTGGAACGCATAGAGGTCAAATGCGTCAAACACATAATCCCTGATGCCCGTAACGAACACCAGCACGGTATCCCCCACGCCAAGATTTGCGTTCTTTTCCCGCAGGCTCCTTGCCGCCTCTATGCCGTTCATGCCCTCCATCTGTATGTCAAGGAAAACGATGTCAAACCGTTTTCCCGATGTGAGCAGTTCCTCGCCCGTGGCATAAGCTTCTATGCGGCTCTCCGGCTGCTGTTCCTCCACCAGCCCGCATATATGCTCCCTGATCGCTTTCTCGTCATCCACAACTGCAATATCCAAAATCCATCACCTCAATCCATATAGGCATTCACTTCTTATATCGGCAGAAATTTTCCGTTTTTCGGGCGGAGGGAACGAAACGACCACTTTTCGGGAACGAAAGGCATAAATGCAGTACGGAAATTTCAAAAACAGGTCTAAAGTTTTTCTCCATTCATCCGATATAGGGGCGGCACAAACGCAAACCGCCGTGTAAGCATATTAACTTTGTTTCCCCCGCTTTCCAACAGGCAGACCGCCGCATATGGCGGTCTGCCATAGCGGCGGTTAGCTTTTGTCTTTGTATTACAGATAATTCAGTTTTTACGCAACTTGATGTTTACAATATGAATGAACTGTCAAAAACAGAAACAGCGGAATTTCAACTGCTGCTGATACCAAAATGACATATGGCGTCCAAAAACTCATACCTCCTATATGCAGGAAATTAAAATCACAAAGCTGATAAAGAAAATTATTTTTCATACCTATGCCCGCTGACGGCAAAATCCCTCCAATCCATGTATCACCCAAAGCTCCATACGCAAATATAGGCAGAAACAGCATCACTATGGATATCAACAACACCGTCAGGGAATCCCTGCATCTTGCAGATAAGAACAATGTGCAGCTAACGATTGCCAGTACTGAGAGAAGTCCTGCAAGTACCAAAATAATCTGTAGCTGCCCTAAATTTATATTTGGCAGATTTATAACCGAAAACAGCATCTGAAACGAAGTCTTCAGGCAGTCTGTGCCAAATGCAAGATTCAGGATTAACAGATGAATTGACATTCCCAAAATGAAAATAACTATGAATATGCAACAGACCGACAAAATCCGTGTAACAGCTAATTTCATGCGTCCGTATTTAGTACAGCGCAAAATACTGTCACTGCCGGTCTGATATTCATTGGCAAAAGCAGGAGAAGCAATGGCAACACAAAGGATTGATAAAACCAAAATATACAATGTTGTATAATCAAATGCATCCCTGCTCATACCGGGATACAGGTAAAATGGCTGATCCACGTCTGCATACCTGCCTGCTGCAAACTGTCTGGCTGCCTCATATTCTTTCTGCTCAAGATTCATGGTATCGTCCAAATGAGAAACACATTTTTCATAAAAATACTGTTCCACCTCATCAGGATCAATATCCATCAAGTCTGCACCAATGCCAGTTTTTGGATCAGCAAAGGCTTCTATTAATCCCCTGAGCATAGGGCGGATAGCCATAATATTTTCAATATAAATGTCCAGTGGGACATCATTAAGTGTACCGTATTCTTTTACATAGGATTGATATGTCCGCAGGGCTTCCGCCAACTTTTGCGGAGTAATGTTACCTGCTGTTTTTTCAAAGTAATCCCTCTTAAACTGGATTGCCGGCAATCCATTTAATTCTATGATTTTCCCATCTTCTCCCGGACGGTTAATTGATTCAAAGCTGATTGGCAGATATGCCATTACGATAGACATTAAAAGTGCAGCAGCAAGCAATGTCAAAGTACGGCGTGACTTCATAATCCGTTTTACTTCTAATCGGAATAATCGCATATTAATTTCCCTCCCCTTCCAGATTTTCCTGCGGAAAATACCAAAGATACAAGTCCTCAAGCCGGGGTAATGCAGCAACTGCCCCGGAAATTTCAGGTGTTTCAGATAAATACCGGATGGATACCTGCCCGTTATCTTCACTTCGCTGATTTATCACCCTGAGCCGCATTTCATAGCTGACTAAATCTTTTGCTGGTATGGTACAAGTCCACACTTTTCCTTCAATCTCCTTCACAAGCTCATCCGCCCGGCCTATGTCCACTATCTTTCCTGCTTTCATAATGGCGTTTTTCGTTGCAATGTACTCAATATCTGAAACAATATGAGTAGAAATCAACACAATTCTGTCATGTGAAAATTCGGAAATAAAGTTACGGAAACGTACCCGCTCTCCGGGATCAAGCCCCGCCGTTGGTTCATCCATCACAAGAATTTTCGGATCATTCAGCATAGCCTGTGCGATACCGACACGACGCTTCATGCCTCCTGACAGTTTTGCTATCTTTTTCCCTTTTACATCAGAAAGTGTAAGCACCTCCAAAAGATGATTTATTTTCTTTGTTGTTTCTCCTGCCGGAACATCTTTCAGAGCAGCTACATATTCCAGATAATCCCTTACTGTAAAATCACGGGAATACCCAAAGTCCTGCGGCAGAAAACCAAAGATATCCCGGTAGGCTTCTCCCATTTTGCGGATATCCGTACCATCATAACAGATCACCCCACTGGTAGGTGTCATAATGCCGGCAACCATACGCATGAGAGTAGTCTTCCCCGCACCATTAGCGCCAAGCAGTCCCCAAACCCCCGGCGTGAGGGTAAGACTGGCATCATCCACAGCCATTTTGTCTTTAAACTGTTTCGTTAAATGTTCAATTTTCAGTTCCATTACACAACTCCTTTTCCAATCCTGTTTCCAAGGGATTTATTCAACATCAAATACCCCTGTCCAGTAAAAATTGTACCAAACAGGGGCATTTCAATCTCAAATTTTGGAATGGAATAATCCTAAGAATTTCCTAATACTTTGCTATGAAATGCTTTTTTTTCATTTCATAGTATGGAGCGTATATTTTCCTAATCAGAAACCGGGAGTGTAATTGTAAATGTGACTGTTTCCCCATTGCTCTGTGCCGTTATCTCACCACCATGCAGGCTGATAATCTCCTTTGCAATAGAAAGGCCAAGCCCCGCCCCGCCTGTGTCTGACAGCCGGGCCTCGTCTAAACGGCTGAACTTCTCAAAAATATGCACTAGCTTATCTTCCGGGATTGTCTGTCCGTGGTTTCGGAATACTACGATAGCATTTCTTCCTTTCTTTTCTGCCGATATGCTGATCTCCGTATCCGGATAACTGTAAGCCGCCGCATTTTTCAAAAGGTTATTAAATACCCTTGCCAGCTTTTCCGGATCGCCTGTTACAACCAGCCCGTCCCCGGCAGAAACTCTGGCAGTGTTCCCCCTTGCAGACAAGGCAGGATACAGTTCATCTGTCACCTGGGATAAAAGGGCATATAAGTCAACCTGCATTTTTTTCAACTGCACTGCTGCCGTATGGTATCGCGTGATTTCAAATAACTCATTGATCAGCATTTCCAGACGTTCTGATTTTTCAAGGGCAATTCCCACATACTTGACTTTTTGCTCTGCCGGCATATCCGGAGCCTCGTCAAGCAGGCTCAAGTAGCCGATTACTGCCGTCAGCGGCGTGCGGATGTCATGGGCCAGGTACATGACCAGTTCGTTCTTTCTGTCTTCCGCTTCTTTTACAGCCTGATTACTAAGCAGTATGGACATTTTAATCTGGTTCATCTGCTTTTCCACTTCCCGGAGCGGTTCTGACAGCTCAATCGTAGCGTTATTCTGTTCATATACCGTCTGTGCAGCATTTATCACCTCATCCAGATAATCCCAAGGTTTCCTCCAGTAATGGTAAAAAATAACGGACAGGCCAATGACAAGGTAAAAAAAATAAAGCACATCCAGCCGCAGATACAGCCATTCAGAAATCCGGCCTGTCGACCTTGATAAAACATATTCAAGCAACGGCATTATGGCAAGACCTGCCGCCGTATAAGCAGGTATTATTGCTAAAAGCCGGGGCTGCAATTTTTCCCTTGCCGGGAAACCCTGTTTTTTCATAAAGCACCTCCATCAGTTTGCAATCAGAAGGACTGATAAACCGCCCGCTACCACGATTGTAACAATAGCCGCTAAAACCACAATAACAGTTTCTGCACGCTTTTTACCCCGAAATATCCTTGTGGCTGACCAATATATGCCAATCCCCGCTACCCCTCCACAGGTATTTGTTATGATGTCTGTTATGTCCGTACCTCCGACCGCCAGGATATATTGAAGAACTTCCAGGATAAAACTGGTCATCAAAATAAGAAAAAACTTTACTTTGAACCCCGGCTCTTTTTTCAGCATACATAAATAGATACCATATGGGATAAATATTGCGACATTTTCCAAAACCTCTTTCAAGTGGAAACCCATTCCGATCTCATTATCATAATAAAACGGGATCAGGTTTATGCTCCTGATTCTGTCCAGCTCATGGATTGATAATTGCAGTTTGAACAATATAATCCATACCAACAGAATCAAATAAACAGCAAACAAAAATGGTACAAGACAGTTTAGACCCGCCTTTTTCCTTTCTTCCATAAATATCTCCTTATCCGGGAATAAACAGGTTATATCTTATAACCCACTCCCCATACTGTTTTTATATATTTTGGTTTTTCTGCCGTATCTTTCAGTTTCTCCCTCAAATGGCGGACATGTACTGTAATCGTGCTGCTGTTCTTACTGTAATATTCATCTTCCCACACCCTATGGAACAGTTCTTCCAAAGTCACAACCATGCCCTGGTTTTCCAACAGAATGCGTAGGATGGAAAACTCCGTAGGTGTTAAAGATACAGCCTCCCCGCCAAGCTCACATTCATAGGTCTGCATATTAAGAACCAGCTTTTTATAAGTAAGGACTTTTGCAGGCTCATTTTGCGGCAGTGCCGGGGTATACTTTTTATATCTCCGAAGCTGTGCCTTCACCCTGGCGATCAGTTCAAGGGGACGGAATGGTTTTGTCACATAATCATCCGCTCCCAGCGTCAGTCCTGTAATCTTATCCATTTCCTCATCTTTTGCCGTCAGCATGATCACAGGATAAGTATATTTTTCACGGATTTTCTGACAGAGGGTAAAACCATCGATATCAGGCAGCATGATATCAAGGATTGCGAGATCAGCTTCTTCAGTTTCGATAAAAGCCAGTGCTTCCCTTGCAGAATAATATTTATAAATGGTATAATTTTCATTCATCAGATAAACTTCAAGCAGATCTGCAATATCCTTTTCATCATCAACAATCAAAATCCTTTCAGACATACAGGCCGCCTCCTTCTATGTTAAAACTATCTATTCCTATGAATTTATCATATTTTCTTTCAAAAATCCCAATAAAACGTATGAGATATTATTAAGATTCTCCTAATCCCGCCAAATATCCATCAATATATTTATTTCGTATCTTTCATCATTAGCCGCACAAACTCCATATCACATATCTACTGTTCGCCATTTCCTATTACTTCGGCAGAATACCGTTCCCGCTAAAGCAAAAGCATCCACTGAATTATACCATAAAAATTTTCTGTTTTTCACCCGATGGCACGAAATGACTATTTTTCGGGAATAGAAAGCACAGATTTACTATGGCATCCTTCCGCATTTTATGGAATTATTTCAGTATACATGGTATACTTGCCATATCAGATTTTACGGAGGTGTGGCTGATGAATTTTTCATTATTAGAAGGTTTCCACCCAAAATGGCAGGATATCCTTGTAATTGGGAAAACCACAGAATGGGACGGCAAGAAATACCATATTGTCGGCATGACCTTATCCGATGAAGCAAAACTGTACATCATAGAACCATACACAGAACCGGAAAGCCGGAACAGAAAAGGCATCCGTAATCACAGGAGGATGCTGAAAGAGCATGAAAGGCACGGATACAGTTATCTGCATTGCAGTGATCTTTGTCTTGGTGATGTGCATCTCAAGATACAGGGCGGCATGGGCAGCCCTATGGATTCTGATAATCATAGAATAATCCAGTTGTTTTTTGATATGATGGGTGCGGGCTGGACAGTTCCAGAATGGCTGAAAGATATAGATTGGGAGAATCTCAAGCTGTTGACGCTGAACATAGCGAAGGTTGCGAAGCTGCCCCACCTTACACCTCAAATGCCCATGACGATAACACACAGGCCAAATCCCATCCAACACATAATAGAAAAAACAGTTACCCTGAATGTCGGGAAATCCCGTTCTTTCTGTTTCATGGATAGTCATGGGGGTGAGGTGTTTTGTCATATAAATTCTGTTACCTTGATAGACGTGTGGAAAAATACGGAAGAAGAATTGAACGATCCCAAACTGACAGAAAGGTTTTCCCCGGAACAGTTGAAAGAGGCGGCAAAACATAGTTATGATGCATTGGAGCAGTGCTGTCCGAAAGGGATGTGCTACATCGGCATAGAATATGAATGCAGTAAAAATTATGACCTTACCTTCTACTCCAAACAATATTTGAAATCCCGCCCGGAAACACATCAGGGAAGTTCCCATTTTCTCATGATGCGCTTAAAACCCGACCAGGAAACAGGAACGCACGGACTTCCGCTGAAAGGCTGCGTAATACAGACACCAGTTCCCCCGGATACCATCAAAATTCCTGCAGAACTGTTTTTATACCATGAAAAAGTGGATGAGTGGACTGAAACTATTTTGTAAAAATGAAATGCCCAAACAGCCCTTTTCCCTTGTTATCATTTATCCATTCATTTTTTACCGTTTTACTCATATACAAACACGGAAACTCTGTATATTATCACGGAAACCCATATACTATCACGAAAACTCCCAGCAAGTTTCCGTGATAATACAGGCAGTTTCCGTGTTTGTATAAGGGTTTTGCCTGCAAGTATCGACTTTTGCGTGATAGTATCGAGTTTTGCCTGATAGTATCCGAGTTTCCGTGATAATAACCGACTTTTGCCTACGAGTATATACTCGTAGGCAAAACAACCCCAGAACAAATGTTTATATCTCCACTAATGTAAAAATGCCCCTAAAAGCACACGGAAATAATGTGACTTTGAAACCTATGTATTGCCGAAAGTGCCGTGTTTACGGGCTTTCCCGGCTTTCCGTGTCCGTATCTGCCGGGGAAGGAAACACCGTTGTGTGCCAAAAGTATCACTCCCACTTTTGATGAAATAAAGATCAAAATTCTTCCTCCTCTGGCTCAAAATATTCTACCAGTGAAAGATACAATTCCTCTGGACGGTCTGACAGGTAATCAGTATAACTATACATATCCTGCTCTGTATGGTTGGTGTATTCCACCTGCACCCGCCATGACGGACTGCCCTCTGGCTCTTTTGGGGGCTGAATTTCCAGTCTGTCCTCCAAATCTTCCATGAAAAAGCCTTCTTCCCCCTCAAGAAACGGGTCATAATCTTCCTCATCAGGGTTCAGGCAATAATCCTGCTCCCACATAAAAATTTCCAGTGTATGCACGATGTACCGCAATAGCTTTGCCATCTGCCCACCCTCCAGCGTGACAGACTGCCCCTCACCCTCTGCTTGAAAATCCGTCATGGTAAGCACACGGCTTTTCCGGTCAATGGTAAAACGGCGGTCAGCCATTTCCATATCTCCGTACCCATCGTAAACCTCCGTATGCACTTCAAAAGACAATGTATTGATGATAAGCTGCTTTTTCATGGCATTTCGCTCCGCATGGGGAAAGCAGGCATTGAAAACCTCCCGTGCCGTTTCCGCCACTTCCGGGCACTCGTCCTTCATTTTAGCTTTCAGCCATTTCTTCTCGCCCTCTGAAAGCCGACGCATCGGGAAATTCATCAGCCTGTTTATATCCATTGCCGCCGCTTTCTCCGCAGCACTTAAACGGGAACAGGCTTTGCAGATATGGGCGGCGTGGCCTTTCCCGGAAAACTTCTCATTTGCCTTGTATTCGCCGCATATTTTACAGTAATGCCCATGCGGACGGTTTTTCTTCTTTGACATCGCAGATTCCTCCGTTCCTGCACCTATTATACAGTGAACCGCCAAAACTTCAAAGATAGCTGTGGTTTATTTTAGAAATTCTTTATGCCGGATATGCTGCCCCGGTTGACGCATATAATTGTCATGAATAAAAAACAGGCTTGCCCTGCCCGTATGGAAACCGGGTAAGGAAAACCTGTTCTTTCTTTGCTTTATTATGCTTCCGTCAATTCAAGCTGTTCAAATTCTTCATCTGCCATATCCCGCAGCTTTCCGATCACCCTACCAGACAGCTCCATCATATCTGTATCCTCCAGATACGGCAAAGCCCGCTCAATATCCTCTATGACCTTGCTCCTGCTTTCCCCTGCAAAAATGCAGATTAAATTGCTTTCTTCCACGGTAAACCTTGTATCCATATCCTTACATCTCCCTCTGCTTATTTTTATTGTTTTCTTCCTGCTCCCTGCCCTGTCCTGCCACCTGTGCCTTTTTCTCTGCAAGGCGGGCTTTTAAGGACGGTTTTGCGGCTGGCGGCCTGTCCTGCGCCTTTTTGTTTTCCTCTTTCTGCGCTTTCTCCCCTGCGCCGTTATTCAGCACATTATCCACCATATTGTAATTCTGTTCTTCCATTTCCTCGATCTTGGCAAGGGGCTTGTACTCCGCCAGCTTTCCAAGAAACTCCATAGCCCGCTTTCTCTCCTCCGGCTCCGTTCCGTCCGCAGCTATGTCGGCAAACCACAATGCCATATCACGGGTATCTCTCTGTTTCAAGGCTTCCGCAATCTCGGATACATTCTCCGTCATGCTCTGGTTATTGTCATGGTAGAGGGCTGTGTCATAACCGTAGATAAAACGGTCAATCTCCACTGCAAGCTGTTCCGCAGGTGTCAGGTCTGGCATACGCATTTCCCATACCCTTGCTTCCATTTCCTCACTCATGTTGCCGTCTATTTCCATTTCCGGCAGCTTCGCCACAAGCTCCGCAATCATTTCCATCGCCTGTGGATTCCCTTTTATATCAGGGATATACTCTAAAATGTCAAGGTCAATCCTGTTCCCGGACAAAATATCCATCCCCACATCCTCAAACGCCTCCGTTCCCGGCGTATGGATATGGATGCCGATTGCGGGGATTCCGTTCATGCGCTCCGGAGGTATCTGCTTCCAGATTGCCACAGCTTCCTCCACGGTAGGGATATTCTCATAGAACTCGCCCAGGTTATGAAACTCCCCACACTCCGCAACCGTCAGCGTCACTTCTGTTTCCGCCTGCTCCTGGGATAAGGACACTGGCTCTTTCTCCCTGGCTTCACGCACTCCCTCCAGATAGTCCTCCACCTGCGGGAGATAAGTTTCAAGCGTTCCCGTCTGCTGTGCGGTGATCGGGTTTATATCCACTTTCACACCGCCGATATGGAGCGCATCCCCGTTAAATGTGTCAAACAGGACATCTTCACGCTCACTTGTGGAAAGCTCCACTGCCACGTCAAGGTCAGAGCCTTCCTGCTCCAATCCCCGGCAGCGGCTCCCCACTACTGCCACGTCCACGATCTCCGCATCCATGCCGTATTCGTCTAGCTGCGCCTGCACATGGCATTTTACAGTTTCCTCAATCTCTGCCGGGTTCATTTCGCTGATCTCATGGAACAGCTCATTGGTCTTTGCCTTGAAATTTTCAACCACATTTCCCTGTGCCTGCGGTTCAATGCGGTTTGCCGCTTCCACTTTTTCCATCAATCCATCATAATCAATCGGTATCAGCTCATCATTATCACGGATATTTCCCCTTGTGCCGTTGTCAAAAGGATTTTCTTTCAAATCCGTCAAAATGACGTCAAGGGCTTCTCTGATACTGACATCGGGATTGTCATATACGCCCCCATCTATCTCCTTATAGTCAGCACCCATAATGGAATAGTCATAGCCCCCGTCAACCTCCTGAATACTGATGAAGCGGTCTGCTATCTGGAAAGCAAGCTCCGTTTCCTGCTCCCCTTTTAAGGATTTCTTCATCTGCGCAAGCACCTGGTCTTTTTCATCTCCAAGGTCAATGATCTCATCCTCATCCTCCAAATCCTCAAATGCCGGCTCCGACTTCTGGACATCATGTCCAGAAGTGTCCTGCGCTTCCTCCTGTGCGGCAGACATTTCTTTTTCCTTCTCCAGGACTTCCCTGCGGAACATATCAATAAAACCGTCCAATACTGCCGGGTGGCTGCTTACGATCA
>CAJTSY010000115.1:7177-12356 GCA_910578995.1 uncultured Acetatifactor sp. | reverse complement strand
TACCAAAGACTACCGGTTGACAAACAGGCCTTCCGATGCTAAGCTTTTATGGGAGAGACTCTTTAAGTGGCTCTGAAAAAAGGAAAAGGTGGAAGAGATATCAGTGGCAAGCAGGATAAAAAGAAGGAAGAGGAGGAGGGCGGCAGCCCTGGCAGGAATGGTTATACTGGCGGGAGCCGGACTGCTTTTCTTCTATTTTCGTATATATAAAGTAGTACCCGTATTCAGTGAAATGACCTGTGAATACGGTGACTCTGTCAGTCAAAATATAGAAGACTATATTTCCGGCACGGACTGGTCCGTTCATCTGGGCGAACTTGATCTGTCCCGGGTGGATGAAGGGCATACAGGAACTTACCAGGCCGTGGTCTATCATGGCAGGAGCCGTTTTACATATGAGGTGACCATAGAGGATACTGTGGCGCCTGAGATCGTCTGGAAGGACGGGCAGGTGTACCTGGCCGTGGGGACAGATTACGGGGTGGAGGATGTGATTGCGTCCGTGGAGGATGTGGATCCGGGGGCAGAGGCTTTTTTTTCCGGCGGGGACGGAATATCCGGTGAAATAAAGTTTAACCAAACCGGTCAATACAATGTGGAGATCGTGGCCCGGGATAGTTCGGGAAACGAAAGCCAAGGGAGTGTTTCCGTTATTGTGGATACTCCGCCCGTTTTCCAGGGTATCCGCAATTTTTACTGCATTCCGGGGAGCGAGCCGGATTATCTGGAGGCAGTGTCGGCCAGGGATGACCTGGACGGGGATCTGACGGATGCCATCCGGGTGGACGATTCGCGGGTGAACCTTGAAATTCCGGGGGATTACCGGCTGCGTTATGTGGCGGAGGACAGCTACGGGCTGGAGACGGTGGAGGAAGCAAGGATTCTGGTGGCGGAGGAGAGCGGGATACAGGAGCTCATAGGCTGCCGTCAGATAGACTACAGAAAAGATACCATTCTGGGCGCCCCCAATATTTATGACGCAGGGGCAGGGGAACGGGAAGACATCCGGGAGACCCTGGAATATATGCGTCCGGCCATGGTCCAGCTGTATCATGGAGTGGGCAGGGGAGGCTACAGTTCCGGCTCCGGATATATTATGGAAATAACGGAGGATACCATTTATATCTGCTCCAACAATCATGTGGTGGGAAAATATGACGACTGGGATGTGTATTTTTATGAC
Source organism: uncultured Acetatifactor sp. (assembly GCA_910578995.1). GTDB lineage: Bacteria > Bacillota > Clostridia > Lachnospirales > Lachnospiraceae > Acetatifactor. The sequence continues at coordinate 11,173 of CAJTSY010000115.1, read as the reverse complement.
GGAACCGTGGTAAGGGGAAAGACGGTGGGAACCAGTAAGGAATATGATGTGGGGGTGGCAGCGGTCCCCCTGGAAAGAGTACCCGGGGAGCTGCTTGAGAAGCTGATGACGGTGCATATTGACAGATCTTATTGGGAGAGCCTGAACCAGCAGGACATTGACATAGGGCTGGAACGCATCGACAGGGAAGGAGGGCTGCTGCATTCCACAACGGGAAAACTGGTCAAGGTCAAGCAGGATTTTGAATGGAACAACCAGGCCGACCACACCGAGGTCACCGTGGAACTGGTGCACGGTGACTCGGGGTCGGCACTGGTGGACGGCTACGGCAACCTGATCTGTATGGCATATGCCTTTTCCACGGATCCCACCAGGTACTGGTGCGTTCCCCTGGACGGCATACTGGACTGCTATAAGGAAATTACAGGCAGGATGCCCTATGTATACTGAGGAACGGAGGGGAGCAGGAGGGATGTGCCAGGAGCCGGGAAAACCCTGGGGACGGAAGAAGCGTGAACCGGGAGGCCGGAAATCGCGGGGACGGATGGAAGAATCGTGAGCCGGAGGGAAACGCAGGGACGGATGGGAGGAGGCAGAAGCCGGGGATAGTTTTGGGGAAGGAGCGGACAGGAGCGGGAAATCCCGTGGAAGGACGGAGAAGCCGGGAAACACGGGAAGTCATGGGAACAGGAGCAGAAGGCGGTTTTCCCCCGGAAGCGGGGAAACCGGGATAGGAGAAGAGAGTATGTATCAGTTGATTGACGGAAAAAAGATTTCCAGGGAGATCAAGGATGAACTGAGGGAGAAGGCTGCACAGATGAAGGCCCGGGGGGAGGAGCGCTGCCTGGCGGTAATACAGGTGGGAAATGACCCGGCATCCGCCGTATATGTGAAAAACAAGAAAAAGGCCTGCGAGTATGTGGGGATCCGTTCCCTTTCCTATGAGCTGCCGGAAGAGACGGAGGAAGAGAGGCTTCTGGAGGTTATCGGGGAGCTGAACCGGCGGCCGGATGTAAACGGTATACTGGTACAGCTGCCCCTGCCAGAGCATATCAACGAGGAGAAGATTCTGCTCGCCATTGCGCCGGAGAAGGATGTGGATGGATTCCACCCTGTGAATGTGGGTAATCTGAGCATTGGCAGGCCGAGCTATGTGTCCTGCACACCGGCCGGGGTCATCCAGCTGCTGAAACGTTCCGGTATCGAGATTGAGGGGAAAGAGTGCGTGGTACTGGGCCGGAGCAACATAGTGGGGAAACCCATGGCCATGCTGCTGCTCAGGGAGAACGGAACCGTTACGGTATGCCATTCCAGGACCAGAAACCTGAAGGAGATCGCCAGAAGGGCGGATATCCTCGTGGTGGCAGTGGGCAGGCCCGGGTTTGTGGACGGGGATTTTGTCAGGGAAGGCGCCGTGGTCATCGATGTGGGGATTCACAGAAACGGGGAGGGAAAACTCTGCGGGGATGTGGACTTTGAATCTGTGGCGGCGAAAGCTTCGGCCATTACGCCTGTCCCCGGAGGCGTGGGGCCCATGACAATTGCCATGCTTATGGCAAACTGCGTGGAAGGGGTTAGGTGACGGGGCCGCCTGACCGGAAATTCCGGTTACTGTTCACGGCTTCGCCGTTCACAGCAACATGATGCACACATACAATAGAATTCAAGTGCAGAATTCTATTGTCATGAATTGAGCAAAGAACGCTCATTTTGGCGCCCGCTGTCTCGGGCTTTTCGTGCATAATGCGCACGAAAACCCTCGCGGAGGCACCGAGTGAACAGTAACAAATTCCGGACATCTGCGGGACAGAATAAATTTCCGGCATGCTGCAGGGACAGAGCGGATTCCCGGCATGCTGCCGGAAATATGGGGGAATCGGATGAAAAACAGAATCAGGATAAAAAAATGGGAAAGACTGGGAACCGCTGCCCTGGGTGTGGCAGCAGCGGGAATCCTTTACCGGAAACTGCGCAACAGCCACTATACTCTGCTGAGTCCAGCGGGAGAGGAACTTCTGGGAAGGGCTGCCGCAGGGGAGGTCTGGAGTCAATATCCCAGGCCCCAGATGCGGAGGGACAGCTTCTACAGTCTGAATGGGGAATGGGAGATGAACGGGCAGAGAATCCTGGTGCCGTTTCCGCCCCAGGCCACTCTGTCCGGATGGAAGGGGAAGGTAGGGACACATCTGGAATATATCCGGTGCTTTCAGGCGCCGCCCATGAAAAAGGGAGAACGCCTTTTACTGCATTTCGGGGCGGTGGACCAGGTGGCGGAGGTATATCTGAACGGGCATTTTGCGGGCTGCCATGAGGGCGGCTATCTGCCTTTTTACTTTGACATCACGGAATATGTGACAGGGGGGACAAACCGGCTTGTAGTAAGGGCAAAGGACAGCCTGTCAGGATATTACCCTTATGGAAAGCAGCGGAAAGCCCGGGGCGGCATGTGGTATACGCCGGTAAGCGGTATCTGGCAGAGCGTGTGGATGGAATGTGTGCCCCGGGTGTACATTGCCGGACTGAGGGTGAAGACCGATACGGGGAAAGTTCACATTTCCGTAAGGCATGGCGGGAGGGACGGTTTTTCGGCAGGAACAGAGCCGGGGAGAGGAACCGCGCCTGAAACAGGAACAGAGCCCGGAACCGGAACAATACCCGGGAGAGGCTTTGTCCGCGGAGAGAAAACGAAAACGTCGGAGGGAATAACTGTAACCATCATGCTGCATGACGGCTCAGAATACACGGTGCAGGCTGACGGGTTAGAACTGGAAATTGACCTGACCGGGATTTGCGGGGCCGGGGGAAAAACTTACCGGCCGGTTCTCTGGAGTCCGGAGCATCCGTATCTCTATCGTATGACGGTTTCCATGGGGGAGGACACGGTACATTCCTATTTCGGACTCAGGACTGTTGAAGTAAGGCAGGTGGAGGGAATTCCCAGGGTCTGCCTGAACGGAAAGCCGGTTTTCCTGCAGGGGGTTCTGGATCAGGGATACTTCTGCGACGGATTGTATCTTCCGGCAAAGGAGGAGGAATATGGGCGGGACGTGCTGCGGATGAAGGAACTGGGAATGAACCTTCTGCGCAAACACATCAAAATCGAGCCGGAGTGTTTTTACTATTACTGTGACGTCAACGGAATGCTTGTGATGCAGGATATGGTGAACAACGGTTCCTATTCCTGGATCAGGGACACGGCTCTTCCAACCCTGGGGTTCTGCCGGAAGAAGGATGGGAAGCTGCGGGGCGGCAGGAAGCGGAAGGCATTTTTCGCCAGGCACATGAAGGATACCATTCTTCATCTGTATAACCATCCCTGTGTTATTGCATATACCATCTTTAACGAAGGATGGGGGCAGTTTGAAAGCGATGCAATGTACAGGCAGGCCAGGGAACTGGATGACACCAGATTTTATGATGCCACTTCAGGATGGTTTTCCCAGAGGGAAAGTGACTTTGACAGTCAACACATATATTTTAAAAAGCTGATAATACCGAAAGAGCCTGCCAAACCTGTACTGGTGTCTGAATGCGGGGGATATTCCTGGAGGGTGCCGGGGCATTTTTATGCCAGGTATGCCAGGTACGGCTATGGAGAGTGTAGCGGCAGGAATGAATTGACCGAAAGAGTCAAAATGCTTTATGAGGAGACTATACTTCCCGGGATCCCCGGAGGGCTCTGCGGCTGCATCTATACACAGCTAAGTGACGTGGAGGATGAGGTCAACGGCTTTTACACCTATGACAGGAAGGTCTGCAAGGTGGAGCCGGAGGTGATGTGCGGGATCGCCGGGAAACTTATCCAGGCGTTGGAAAACAGCGCGTGCCGGTGAAGCGTCCCGCAGGGGTTACGGCCACATGCATTTGGCGGACAGGGATGAGATGGGAAGGCGCAGGCGGGGTGTGGCGGCGGGACGATGTCATGCATTTAGCGGACGGAAATGAGATGGGAAGGCGCAGGCGGGGTGTGGCGGCGGGACGATGTCATGCATTTAG
>CAJTSY010000115.1:0-7077 GCA_910578995.1 uncultured Acetatifactor sp. | reverse complement strand
ATGAGATGGGAAGGCGCAGGCGGGGTGTGGCGGCGGGACGATGTCATGCATTTAGCGGACGGAAATGAGATGGGAAGGCGCAGGCGGGGTGTGGCGGCGGGACGATGCCATGCATTTTGCAGACGGAAATGAGATGGGAAAGGGAGCCGGGCAGGATACCCGGAATTATAAACAGGAGGATTTATACTATGTTGTGTGTGAAAAATGGATTAATCCATGACGGAATCCACAGGGAGGCATTCATCGGGGACATTCTGGTGGAGAACGGAAAGATCAGGGCCATCGGGGAGGCGCTGGAGGTTCCCGAAGGAGCGGAAATTATTGATGGGTCAGGGCTGCAGGTGTATCCGGGTTTTGTGGAAGCCCACGGGCACATTGGCTTGGACGGTTACGGCATTGGCTATGAGGGGATGGACTACAATGAGATGAATGATATCATCAGTCCCCAGATGAGGGGAATCGACGGGGTGAAGCCCCTGGATCCTGCCCTGCCAATGGCCGCCGCGGCGGGTGTCACCTGTGTCTGCGTGGGCCCGGGAAGCGCCAATGTGTTGGGGGGGACTTTTACCACTATCAAGACTGTGGGCAAAAGAGTGGACGACATGGTGGTGAGGGACGGTGTGGCCATGAAGTGTGCCTTTGGGGAGAATCCTAAGAGAGTCTATCGGGATAAAAAGGATTCCAGCCGCATGACCACCGCGGCCCTTTTGCGGGAAACCTTGTTTAAGGCCAGGGAATATATGGAGAAAAAGGAGGCGGCAGGGGAGGATTTGTCCAAACGGCCGGCCTTTGACATGAAGATGGAGGCGCTGCTTCCTGTGATGAAGAGGGAGATTCCCCTGAAGGCCCATGCCCATGCCACGGAGGACATTTTTACCGCGCTGCGCATTGCAAGGGAATTTGACCTGAAGATCACCCTGGAGCATGTGACGGAGGGGCATCTCATTGCGGAGGAACTGGCCGGTGAAAACGTGCCGCTGGCAGTAGGCCCCACCCTTACCAGCGCGTCCAAGTTCGAACTGCGGAACAAGAGCTGGGTGACGCCGGGGCGTCTGGCCGCGGCGGGCTGCCAGGTGTCCATCATCACGGATTCCCCTGTAATTCCCCAGGAATATCTGCCGCTGTGCGCGGGACTGGCAGTGCAGGCGGGCATGGACAGCTTCGCGGCGCTCCAGGCCATTACCATCAATCCTGCAAGGCATGTGGGAATCGCGGACAGGGTAGGCTCCCTGGAGGCGGGCAAGGATGCCGATATTGTAATTACCGACGGCTGCCCTTTCGAAGTGTCCGCCAGGGTAAAGTATGTGTTTATTGACGGAAAACAGGTGGACAGCGCCGGAAAATGTGTGTGACGTGCTTCCGGCTGCTGCCGGAGGGAGAAGGGACTGTCTGCCGGTGATGCGGGAGTCCGGATGGCATTTCAGGGAGGAAGCCGGATGACGGTTTTGCCGGAACAGGCGGCAGGGAGGATGGAATGAATATTTTAGTCATTGACGGACAGGGCGGGGGAGTGGGCCGCCAGCTTGTGGAAGGAATCAAAAAGGCACTGCCGGGCCAGACGGTCATAGCCGCAGGTGCCAACGCCCTTGCCACCCAGGCCATGCTGAAGGCCGGGGCGGATCATGGGGCCACGGGGGAAAATGCCGTGATTGTGGGTTGCCGCCGGGCGGATGTCATTGTGGGGCCCATCGGCATCGTCATTGCGGACTCCCTGTGGGGGGAAATTACGCCCCGGATGGCGGCAGCGGTGGGACAGAGCCCTGCCGCACGGATCCTTCTGCCCATGAATCTGTGTGATAATTATATTGCGGGGGTGGGAAGAAGTTCGGCATCTGCACTGGTAGAGGAATGTATCTCCAGGATCAGGGGGATGGTAACAGGGGTAGCCTGTACGGAGTCTGTCGGAGATAAATCTTTCCGGTCTGTCGAATTCGGAAATTGAATTAAATGTTACTGTTCACTCGGTGCCTCCGCGAGGGTTTTCGTGCGCATTATGCACGAAAAGCCCGAGACAGCGGGCGCCAAAATGAGCGTTCTTTGCTCAATTCATGACAATAGAATTCTGCACTTGAATTCTATTGTATGTGTGCATCATGTTGCTGTGAACGGCGAAGCCGTGAACAGTAACAATTAAATTAGATTTTAGCTAAATTTTATGCGGAAAAAGCTTGCAGGTCAATTATAAACGTGATATAATACTTTTAATTGTTGGGCCTACCCGGCAGGAATCTGCTGAAGCGGGTTTATTACATCATGAAAGCACGGTAAACGGATTTTTAGGTAGGATAGATAGTCAGGAAGGCTGTCGTGGTCTGTCAGAAGACAGATGCGGCAGTCTTTTTTGTGCAGGTCCGTATGCGGAAACGAAAAAACTGTATGGACTGTCGATGGAGTTCGTTTTTGTGCAGACTCGCGTAGGGAGACGGAAGATTTGTACAGTCTAGCACTGGAGTACGTGTACTCCTTTGCAGGCCGGCGGGCGGGGCCGGGGACTGACGTGCCTGGAAGAAGGAGGTGGCAAAGTGCCGGCAGTGGAGGGAAGCGGAATATCTTTTACTTATGATTATGACTACGGTGGAGCGGATACCCCTGCCCTGAAGGATGTTTCCCTTGCGGTGGGCAGGGGGGAATTTGTCGCGGTTCTGGGGGCAAACGGAAGCGGAAAATCCACTCTGGCAAGACTCCTGAACGGGCTCCTGCTCAGACAGAAAGGACAGCTGAGAGTATGGAACCTGGATCCCGGGGATGAGACATGCCTCTGGGAACTGCGGCGGCTGTGCGGAATGGTATTCCAGAATCCGGATAATCAGTTTGTCTCGGCTGTTGTGGAGGAGGATGTGGCCTTTGGGCTTCGGAATTACGATACTCCGGAGGAGGAAATACCGGGCCGGGTCGGCAGGGCTCTTTCCATGGTGGGAATGCAGGGGTATGAACGGTATTCCCCTCATGTATTATCGGGAGGACAGAAACAGCGGGTGGCCATGGCAGGAGTCCTGGCCATGGAGCCGGAGATACTGGTGTTTGACGAGGCCACTTCCATGCTGGATCCACAGGGCCGGGAGGAGGTGCTGGCCTGCCTGAGGCAGCTTCACGGAACGGGGAAAACTATCCTGTTGATCACTCACTATGTAGAGGAATCTATATATGCGGACCGCATTTTCCTGATGCGGGATGGGAAACTGGAGAAGACAGGAAGTCCCCGGGAAATTCTGACGAATGCGGAGCTTTTGGCAAAAGCGGGACTGTCGCCGCCTGTGGCAGTGAGGATTTATTATGATTTAAAGGACAGCGGAATCCACCTGCCCGGATGTCCGCTGACAAATGAGGAGCTAGTGGAGGAATTATGCCGATTGAAGTAAAAAACGTCTCCTGCTGCTATGGGGGAGGGACACCCATGGAAGTCCGGGCTTTACAAGAAATATTTTTCCGGGTGGAGGACGGCGCGTTTGTGGGAATCATGGGACATACCGGATGCGGAAAGTCCACACTTATTCAGCTGATTGCCGGGCTGTTGTCTCCCGGAGAGGGCCGGATTCTCATAGACGGGGTGGATATCAACGGATCCGGGTATGACAGGGAAGACCTGCGCAGGAGGCTGGGGATCGTTTTTCAGTATCCGGAATCGCAGCTTTTTGAAGCCACGGTGGAGAAGGATGTGGCATTTGCCCTGAAACACAGCGGTTTAAGCAGGGAGGAGAAGGCGGAACGGGTCAGGTGGGCCCTGGGGGCTGTGGGATTCGGAACCGGGGAAGCTGGCGGAAACGCGCGTATTTCCAGGATGCCGGAAATCGCCCGCAAATCTCCGCTGTCCCTGTCCGGAGGAGAGAAACGCCGGGTGGCGATAGCAGGGGTACTGGCAGCCAGGCCGCGGATTCTGCTGTTTGACGAACCGCTTGCAGGGCTTGACCCGCTGGGCAGGCAGGATTTTCTGGAGCTTGCAGCCAGACTGCACCGCCAGGGAACCACGATCCTGATGGTGTCCCATGACGCGGATGCCCTTTGCGGGTATGCAGACAGGATTCTTGTCCTGGACAGGGGGCGGCTTGTGGCGGACGGCGCCCCGGAGCAGATTTTTGGGGATCTTAACAGGACTGAAGAGCTGCATATAGGGACGGGGGAGGTAAGGCGCATCGCACAGGCCCTTCATAAGAAAGGTATGCTTCCGGATCCGGAGATAACGAAGTATGAGATACTGATAGATGAAATAAAGAAGATGGTGAAGGCAGGTGGGGGAACATGAACCTTATGCCGGCGGGAAGCTACCGGGAGGGGGATTCCGTCCTCCATAAGATGGATTCCTTCAGCAAGTTGTTCTGTACCATTCTGCTCCTTGTGGCGGTGGTCCTAAGCGATAACGTTCCCGGGTACGGCCTGATGACGGGTATCCTCCTGGTACTGGTCAGGATTTCACGCCTGGGGCTGGGGACAGCCCTGGGCGGGACAAGACGGATGCGATTTTTCTTCTGTGTGATACTGCTGATGAACGGTGCTTTTTTTGAGGCAGAACACTTCTGGTGGAAGTGGTGGATTTTTCAGTTTTCCGCGGAAGGCTTCCTCCAGGGACTGCAGGTAGTACTGCGGGTGGCCATGGCCATGGTTCTGGGGAACCTTCTGGTGTCCGCCACATCCCCACTGGAGCTGGTGGGGGCCATGGAAAGCCTGATGTACCCCCTGAAATATATCGGAATCCCCGTACGGGACGTGGCCATGATTCTGGGGGTGGCGATTCAGTTTATCCCCACATTTTCCGAGGAGGCCGATATGATACGGAAGGCCCAGACAGCCAGGGGCGCCCGGTTTGAAAGCAGGAAGCTGTCCGAGAAGGCAAAAAGCATCGTACCCCTGGTGGTGCCCATTTTTCTGGCGGCGTTCCGAAGGGCGGATGAACTGGCCCTGGCCATGGAAGCCAGGGGATATCGCAGGACAAAGGGGAAAATCAGGCGCCGCAGGCGGAAGCTGTCCGTCGCTGACTTGGTGGGGCTTCTGCTCTGTACTTTCCTGTGCTGTGCGGAGGCAGCGCTATAACTCTTTGGTGTCGTCGGCAGGCGTGTCCGCCGCCTTGTTCCTGCGCAGACATCGGGAACGCATTACGCAGGAATCAGTGCAACGGCGTACCGGGCGCAGTGCGAAGAGTGAGAGAACCGGCGCAAAACATGAAGCGGCGCAGGAAACCACACAAAACGCGAAGCGGCGCAGGACATTAGACAGAAAACAGGTAAGAATGTAAAACAGATGAAAAATGGAAAAACAAAAACGGAGGTATGGTTCAAATGAAAAAAATATCCTATGTAAAAAAAGCAATTCTGACAGCGGCGTGCATCGCCCTCTGCGTGGTGCTGCCCATGGCATTTCATGCGATTCCCAATGCGGGAAATATCTATTGTCCCATGCACATGCCGGTGCTGTTGTGCGGCCTGGTCTGCGGGTGGCCTTTCGGGCTGCTGTGCGGTGTGGCGGGGCCGGTACTGTCCTCTCTGTTTACCGGGATGCCCTCCATGGCGTACCTGCCCTCCATGATCATCGAACTTGCCGTTTACGGGCTGACTGCAGGGCTTCTCATGCAGGTGGTCCACACGAAGAGAGTGATGGCTGATCTGTATATCAGTCTGGTCGTGGCCCTGTTGGCGGGCAGGATTGTGGCAGGTGCATCCAGGGCGCTGATTTTTGCTTCCGGAAGCTATTCCCTGGAGGCCTGGGTTACCAGTTATTTTGTGACGGCCCTTCCGGGGCTGCTGATCCAGCTGGCGCTGCTTCCGGTTATAGCGGTGGCCCTGGAGAAGGCCCGGCTGATTCCTGTCAGGTATCCGCGTATGGCGGGATGAGGCCCGGAGTGCCTGCGTGTATGGAGACGAGGCAGCCAGATATCCGCGTATGGGGGATGAAGCCCGGAGGGCCTGCGTGTATGGAGACAGGTCTGCCAATATCCGCGTACGGCGGAGTGAGAATCCCGGAATGACGCGGCAAAGGCGTGCGGCGAAAGGAGAGTATCCCCATGAATTTTGAAAAGTATCTTATGGAGCAGGCAGAACTTCATCCCTCCGTTCTGCCGCAGGATATCATGAAAATGTGTTATCAGGCGGCCTGTGGGGCGGAGCATCTGCTGAGTGACCTGCAGGGGGCGCATCGGTATCTGGAACAGGAGTATATGGCCACGCCGGCAGAGGACGCGGCGCTGTATGAATGTATTTCGGATACATTCTGCCGCATCAATCTGAGCGCCTGGAAATTCAGGACACTGCCGCTGCGGTGGCTCTTCAGGATGTTTGCGGCTTCCGCGGGGGATGGGAAAGGAGATGCAGGTCTGTTTTCCGAGTATCTGGGGACGGCGGGCCGTGCGGCGGAGACAGGAAAGCTTCCATTCGGAGTCGCAGAGTGGAAAGATTATCTGGCGGGAGTCCGGGACGGCAGTGCAGGAAAAGACATACCGGATCCGGTGCACCACAGTGACAGGTACCGAGAGCTCGAAAGGCCCGCCTACCGGATTGTGGACCGCCGGTATACCCGCCTGCTTCCGATTCTGGAAAGGATATCGGAACTGCCTGCCACCCGCCAGCCCTGTGTCATTGCCATAGACGGCAGGGCGGCATCGGGAAAGTCAACCATGGCGGGGCAGCTGTGCCGGATTCTGGACGGAGCGCTGATCCGGATGGACGATTTTTTCCTGCCGCCCGGGCTTCGGACACCGGAGCGCTATGCCGAACCGGGAGGAAATGTCCATTACGAAAGGTTCCGGGAGGAAGTACTTCCTTTCCTGGCCCGGCCGGAATGTTTTTCCTACCGCATATTTGACTGCGGTAAAATGGATTATACCGGGGAATGGAAAGTGGAAAACAGGCCTTTTAGAATCGTGGAGGGTTCCTACAGCTGTCATCCCCGCTTTGGAAAATATGCTTCAGTTACAGTATTTTCGGATATAGATCCCCGGGAGCAGCTGCGCCGGATCGCCCTTCGGAACGGGGAAACCATGGCGGAGCTGTTCCGGAAGAAGTGGATTCCCCTGGAGGAGAAGTATTTTGAGGAGTGCCGGACAGCGGAAAAAGCGGATGTTGCCGTTGGCAGCAACTGATGTGCCGGGTG
>CAJTSY010000114.1:4925-12604 GCA_910578995.1 uncultured Acetatifactor sp. | reverse complement strand
TTACCGCACCCATTGCCGGCACCATTACCGCGCTGAATGTAACGGCCGGCAAAAACACGGATGCAAGTGTCCCCGTGGCGGTGATGCAGCCGGAAGGAAAGGGTTATAACATGAGCTTTTCCGTAACCAATGAACAGGCCAAGAGGCTGTCCGTGGGGGATGTGGCGGATCTGGTAAATGCCTGGAGATATGATGATGTGACAGTGACACTGGCCAACATGAAACCGGATCCCAATGACCCCGGGCAGAAGAAACTGCTGACCTTTGACGTGTCCGGAAATGTAACCGCAGGGCAGACACTGAACGTGTCCGTGGGGCAGAAGAGTTCCAACTATGACTACATCGTGCCTAACAGTGCCATACGTGAGGACAACAACGGCAAGTTCATCCTGATTGTGGAGTCCAAGCAGGGACCCCTGAGTACCCGTTATATTGCAACCCGTGTGGATGTGGAGGTTCTGGCAAGCGACGACACCCAGTCTGCTGTCAGTGCGGCCCTGTACGGCTATGAATTTGTAATCACAACTTCCACGAAGCCCGTGGAGGCAGGCAAACAGGTCAGGCTGAGTGAGAATAACGGATAGACCGGAAATGAGGTAAGTGATGAAGAAAATAGTATTGGGTATAAGCGGGGGGATTTCCTTCCTGATTTTCCTGATCCTGCTTTTTGCCACAAGCTATCTGGGGCAGAGCCAGCTGACGCAGACAACAGCTTCCAGGTGGAGCAGCAAGAAGAATGCCTCGCAGGTCAGCTGCTTTTTCTCGGTGGGGTCAGGTATTACCCAGGATGAAATCATAGATTTTGAGCATACGGTGGACGGTGCGCTGGTGGATGCATCCGTGGTCCAGGAGTCGGAGAATCCGGGTGCCAGGCTGTGGGCGGATGCCTACAGCGCCGACGGCAGCGTGACCATCTCTTCAGATAAGGGAAGCGTGACTGCGGATGCCATTGGAATAGGGGGGGACTTCTTCCTGTTTCATCCGGTGAAACTGTTGTACGGATCCTATTTCTCAGGAAATGACCTGATGCAGGATTACTGTGTCATAGACGAGGATGCGGCGTGGCAGCTGTTCGGCTCCAATGATGTGGCCGGAATGACGGTGTATATCGGCGGTATTCCCCACATTGTCACCGGCGTGGTGGAGAGGCAGTCAGGACGCCTGGCGGAAGCCGCGGGACTGGATTCAACCCTGGTGTATGTCTCCTACCAGACGCTGTCGGAACTGGGACAGAACAACGGCATCAACCATTTTGAGATCGTCATGCCGAACCCGGTTACAGGTTTTGCAGTGAATTATATAAAGGAAAAACTGGGAGCGGATGAGAAGAAAACTGAGATTGTGGAGAATACCACCCGTTATTCCCTGGTGTCCAGGCTGAAGCTCCTGACACAGTTTGGCACCCGTTCCATGAACGGCAAGGCAATCATTTATCCCTACTGGGAAAATATCGCCAGGAGCTACGAGGATATCCTGGCGCTGATGACTCTGTTCGGCATCCTGTTTCTGGCTTATCCGGTGGGACTGGGGCTTGTATTTTTCTGTATCTGGTGGAAGCATAAAGGCTGGACCATGCGGGATGTGCGCCTGAAGCTTATGGATAAGGCGGAGCGATGGGTGGAGAGACGGCGTGAGAAGCGGAAAAGGAAGAAAAAAGGCGGATTTGAAAAAGGCGGACTGGGTGGCAGCGGTACCGGAGAGGATGAATTAGAGGAGAGTGATTTTGAGGACAGCGGTATCGGAGACAGCGGATTCGGAGAGGAACCGGTGAGAAGAAGGAGCCGGAGGAGAAGACGCTCTGCCCCATCGGATGGGAAACAGGAAAGACGAGACCGTAAAGAGGCTGACAGACAGGAGAAGCGGAAACGTAAAGAGGCTGACAGGCAGGAAAAGCGAAACCGTAAAGAAGCTGAGAAACAGGGAAAGCAGAGCCGTAAAGAAGCCGGGCGGCAGGAATAGCAGAGTTGGAAGCAGGCCGGAACGCAGGAAAGGGAATAAAGGAATCTGCGGGCAGGCAGGAGGGAGAATTGTGAAAAAAGTCTGGACGAAAAAGTTGATAGGTTACGGGTTGACGTTGGCATTAGTACTGGGCATGTCAGCCTGCGGCAGGAGCGGCAACAAGATGGAGAATGCCGGCCTTGCAAAGGAGCATGTATACAAGTTTCAGGAATTTCAGATGCCTGATTTGGGAGGGGATGATTACGGAATCCGTACCTCGATCCACAGGGACGGCAAAATCTATGTGATGGCCCAGGTGTACCACTGGTCAGAGGGCGGAGATGATCTGGACATGAAGATGCTGACCATGAATGAGGACGGGTCTGATGTACAGGTTGTAGACATGGAGATTCCTGACTGGAGAACCCAGACCGGAAGCGGAGGGTCAGGCGGCGGAGCAGTACCCCAGCCCAGGACGGAGCCTGCAGAACCGGAGGCCGGTACAGAGCCGGAAGGCGGGACAGAGGACGGTACAGAACCGGAGGCCGGGACAGAGGACGGCGCGGAACCGGAAGGCGGTATAGAGCCGCACACCGGATCGGAAGGCGGTACGGATCCGGAGACCGGGACGGAAGAGGGCGCAGGATCGGAAGACGGTGCAGTGCCGGAAGACGGGACAGAGGATGGCGCAGAGGCGGAAGGAGACGGTGAGACGGAAGCCGGGGATGAGGCCGTGCCGGACACCGGAGATATGACTGAAGACGAGATAATGGTGGGCGGCGGTGACATTTACGAAAATTCCTATTATGGGGAATTCAGCTTTGCCTCAGACGGTTTCATCTACGCCCTGCGGAATTACTATCTCGAAGATTATTCCAGTGAGGAGTATTCCTCTGTACAGAAGAACTACATCAGCTGTTGGAATATGGACGGAAGCTTTGCATGGGAGAAGGAACTGGAGGGGCTTATCACAGAGGAGGAATATACATATGTCTGCGGTATGTCCGTATCCGAAGACGGAGCCCTCCATCTGATGCTCAGCGGGGATAAGGGCTACAAGGTGACAGTGGATGCCCAGGGAAATGTGTCCGAAAGGAAAGCCCTGCCGGAGGATGTGAACAAGGTATTCAGCAATTATAATTCCATGATGACCAAAGAGGACGGCACTTTCCTGATCATATATTACGATGAGAACGACTTGCAGAAGCAGTATCTTGTCACATATGACCCTTCCACGGACCAGCTTGGGGAGGCCAGCCTCATGCCGGCCTCCATGTCTTGGGGTGGTTATAACACCATGACGGCAGGGAAGGCGTCAGATCTGGTATTCAGCAACGACAGGGGTGTATATACCTATACCGTGGGTGCGGAGGAGAGTGTGGAGAAGATGAATTTCATCAATTCCGACCTGAATATCAGCGGTTTTAATTCCCTGATCGAACTGGACGCAACCACCTTCATCGGTATTTTCTATGAAAATTACGGGGACGAGGTAAAGGCGGGAATCTTCACCTATGTGGATCCGAAAGACATTCCGGACAAGGCAGTCCTGGTGCTGGCAGGTAATTATGTGAGCAGCGACATGAAGCAGCGGGTGGTGGAGTTCAACCGCAGCAGCGATGAGTACCGTATCACCGTGAAGGAGTATGATTCCTACAATAGCTATGAGGATTATGAGGCCGGTTATACACAGCTGAACAATGACATCACCACCGGTAATATGCCGGATATCCTGATTACCAATGGACTTCCTGCGGAAAACTATATAGCCAAGGGGCTGTTGGCAGATATCGGCAAAATGATGGAAGAGGATGAGGAACTGTCCAATGTGGAGTTCGTACAGAATGTGTTGGACGCGTATTCCATGGACGGGAAATTATATTATGTGATTCCGTCTTTCAGGGTGAGTACCGTGATCGGAAAGAAATCCATAGTGGGAGACCGCACCTCCTGGACCATGGCGGACATGAAGGCGTTGATGGAGACCCTGCCTGAGGGAACCACCATGTTCGGCGAGATGACAAGGGATTCCTTTATGTATTTAATGATGGACTACTGCGGTGCGGATTTTGTGGATGTGGTCAGCGGGAAATGTAATTTTGACTCCCAGAACTTTATCGATATGATGGAATATGCCAAAACCCTTCCCGAGGAGTTGAATGAGGAAACCTACGGAGAGGATTACTGGCAGAATTATGAGTCCCAGTACCGGGAAAACAGGACGGTTTTGAGCAATCTGTATCTTAACAGCATCGCCAACCTGAACTACAACGTGAACGGTCGTTTCGGGGAGGAAGTTTCCTATATCGGATTCCCCACGGAGAGCGGGATGGGGGCTTATGTGCAGTCAGGGGATTCCTACGCCATTTCTGCCAGATCTGCCAACCAGGAAGGTGCATGGCAGTTCCTGCGGTACTATCTGACGGATGAGTACCAGTCCGAAATGGAGTGGATGATGCCCATCCAGAAGAAGTATTTTATGGAGGCGGCCCAGAAGGCAACCCAGAGACCCTACTACCTGGATGAAAACGGCGTGAAGCAGGAATATGACGATTATTACAATATGAACGGCGAGGAAATTAAGCTGGATCCCCTGACCCAGGAGCAGGTGGATACGGTTGTAAACTATATTTTCTCTATCAATAAGTGTTATTACGGAAATACAGAGGTCAGCAACATCGTTAACGAGGAGATAGCGTCCTTCTTCACAGGACAGAAGAGTGCCCAGGATGTGGCGAAGGTCATCCAGAGCAGGGCACAGATTTATGTGAATGAGAAACGCTGATAAACAGTCCAATCCGTTTGGGAGGATATTTCATAAGTTCCCTGGATATGTATGAAGGAGACTGGCTTTAGAAGACAGGCTGATTTTAGAAGGAATGCCCGCTTTGCGGCTGATTGTGTTCCGGTTATGTGCAGTGCAGGCCGGAGACTACAGACCGTGAAGGGGGCTTTCCTTTTTTCAGGCAGGCGCCTGTCCTTTGAATGATGTGCGGTTTTCCGGGGATTTTACTCTGTTCAGGATAAGCGGACGGGAATCCCGAGCCTGGCCATATGGTTTTCCAGGGTCAGCTCCCGGCCGTGGTCACGGAGCCATTTCCGGCAGACTTTGTATTCCGGCATCACGGAGGCTACCATATTCCAGAAGTCCTTTGAATGGTTCATGTGGGTCAGATGGCACAGCTCATGGACTACCACATAGTCCAGTATCACGGGAGGGGCGAAGATAAGCCTGTAGTTAAAGGAAAGGGTTCCGCGGGAGGAACAGCTTCCCCAACGGGTTTTCTGGTCCCGGACTGTGACGGACGTGTAGGTTCCGCCGGTTATCCGCTGATAATAGGCCGTACGGCGTTCAAACTGCTCCCTGGCGGCGCTGCGGTAGCGCTTTTCCAGGGCTTCCAGGCGCCGGCTTTCGGCTTCTGTCAGGGGAGCTGTTTCCTGGCGGCGAGACTGCATGGGGAGACATCTGTACTGTACCATTTTCATCCTCTCTTATATATAGTCCGCTGTTTTCGTGCTATTCTGTCAGACCATCTGTTTATCAACCTCGATTACGGCAAAATAATTGGGGTTATCCCTTCGGATCCGTTCCTGGATTCGCTTCACCAGTTCATTGTCGGCCATGGGGAAATCGTAGGGAGTCACCACGTCAAAAATCAGGTTGGTGTGGGTAGGACCGGCCACGATCCGGAAATCATGCATGCTGATGTTTTCGCTGATTTCCTGCAGGTATTCCTTCACCAGGATTTTCAGGCGGGAGGTTTCCTCGTCCTTCGTGCAGACCGGATCCATGTGGATCACGGCATGACAGTTCAGAACATTGCGCAGTTCGTGCTCGATGGTATCGATCTCGTCGTGGAGGGCCAGGAAGTTGCCCTCCGCAGGCACCTCCGCATGGAGGGAGATGAGAACCCTTCCCGGGCCGTAATTGTGCACGATCAGGTCGTGGATGCCAAGGATCTCTTCGTGGGCGGTGACGATGTCGCTGATCTGCCTGACGAATTCCCTGTCAGGAGCCTGCCCCAGGAGGGGACTTATGGTATCCCTGGCGGCACTGTAGCCCGCATAGCAGATAAACAGGCCCACTAGTACGCCGCACCAGCCGTCGATTTTTACGCCTGTGAAATGGCCGATGAGCGTGGCGGCCAGAACGGCGGAAGTGGCGATGGTGTCGCTTAAGGAGTCCGTTGCGGTTGCCGTCATGGCTGCGGAGTCCAGCTTCCGGCCCAGCCGCCTGTTGTATAGAAACATGTAACATTTTACCAGGATGGAGGCTGCCAGAATCCCGATGGCCAGGGGAGAGAATGCAAGCTCCTCAGGATGGAGAATCTTCGCAACGGAACTTTTCAAAAGCTCCACGCCCATGAGCAGAATGACCAGGGATACCAGAAGGCCCGCTATGTACTCGATGCGCCCATGGCCGAAGGGATGGGTGGGATCCGGTTTCTGGCCCGCCATCTTAAAGCCGATCAGCGTGATGATGGAGGAACCGGCATCCGACAGGTTGTTGAAGGCATCGGCGGTGATGGCGATGGAGTTGCTGACCGTGCCCGCTATGAATTTCCCGGTGAACAGGCACAGGTTCAGGAAGATCCCCACGGCACCGCAGAGAATGCCGTAGGCCTGGCGCACACGGGGGTTTTTCACGTCATTCCGATCCTTAATAAAAATTCTTGCAAGTAATGTAACCATGATTATTATTCCTTTGAGAATATTATTTTTGATAATTCTTTTCAGTATATCAATGCAGACGGTAAAAAGCAAGGAAAATCTGCTGATTTTTAATGTGTTTTATACTTTTGCGCATCTTAGTGCATTAAAAAAGCAGCTTACCTCGAAAAGCTTGCGGGCGGGGCGCGGATCTGCGGGCATATCCTGGGAAAAGAAGATGAGAAGATCCGGCGCAGGATCGGGGTGGTATGGCAGGGCAACTGTCTGGATAAAAAGCTGACGGCAAAGGAAAATCTGTATGTGAGGGGCGCGCTGTACGGCCTGGGAAGGAGCTTAAGGAGAACGTGGACCGTACCTGCGGGAAACTGGGACTTTCGGATATCTTCGGCAGGCGGTATGAGCATCTGTCCGGCAGCCGGAAGAGGCGGTGCGAGATAGCTGCCGCTTTGGTGAACACGCCGGAGGTGCTTTTCCTTGACGAGCCCGCCACGGGGCTTGACCCGGCTGCCAGGCAGCAGGTCTGGAGCAGTCTGGAGGAGATGCGGGCGGTGTCCTGGACGAGGGCATCCGGGGACGCAAAACGCATGAATGAGAAACTCCGGGAATTTCAGCAGAAAAAGGGTTAAGAGGTATTGCACGGCAGTCCTTTTCAGTGTATAATTCTTACAAAAAAACAGTTCCCTTTCCATGAAAGAAGGCGGAAACTGCGGCATAAGGAGAGAAGAGATGAGCAAGAAACCGGTAGTTTTAATGATCCTGGACGGCTACGGCCTCAATGAGAAGACGGAGGGAAACGCGGTGGCATTGGCGAAGACTCCCGTGATGGACAGGCTGATGAAGGAGTATCCTTTTGTGAGGGGCAATGCCAGCGGCATGGCGGTAGGGCTTCCCGACGGGCAGATGGGCAATTCCGAGGTGGGCCATCTGAATATGGGGGCAGGCCGCATTGTATACCAGGAGCTGACCAGGATCACCAAGGAGATCCAGGACGGTACCTTTTTTGAAAACCCCGCTCTGTTGAAGGCGGTGGAAAACTGTAAGAAGAAAGGCAGCGCCCTTCACCTGATGGG
>CAJTSY010000114.1:0-4825 GCA_910578995.1 uncultured Acetatifactor sp. | reverse complement strand
GACCGCGTGAAACTGGCCTACGACGCCATGACCAAGGGCGAGGGCCTTACGGCGGCCTGCGGCATCTGCGGTATCCAGGAGTCCTACGACAGGGGGGAGACGGACGAGTTTGTGAAGCCCACCCTGGCAGTGGAGGACGGAAAGCCCGTTGCCACCATCCAGAGCGGGGATTCCATTATTTTCTTCAACTTCCGCCCCGACAGGGCCAGGGAGATCACCAGGGCCTTCTGCGACAATGATTTCAAGGGATTTGACAGGGGAGAGAGACTGGATGTGACCTATGTGTGCTTTTCCGACTATGATCCCACAATTCCCAATAAGGACGTGGCATTCCACAAGGTATCCGTCACCAACACCTTCGGGGAGTGGCTTGCGGCAGGCGGCATGAAGCAGGCCCGTATTGCCGAAACCGAGAAATACGCCCATGTGACTTTCTTCTTCAACGGCGGCGTGGAGGAGCCCAACGAAGGCGAAGACAGGGTACTGGTGAATTCTCCCAAGGATGTGGCCACCTATGACCTGAAGCCCCAGATGAGCGCTTATGAAGTCTGCGACAGGCTCTGCGAGGCCATCCGTTCCGATAAATATGACGTGATTATCATCAACTTTGCCAATCCGGACATGGTTGGGCATACAGGCGTGCTGGATGCGGCCATCAAGGCAGTGGAGGCAGTGGACGAGTGCGTGGGCAGGGCAGTGGAGGCCGTGAAAGAGGTGGACGGAGCCATGTTCATCTGTGCGGACCACGGCAACGCGGAGATGTTGGTGGACTATGAGACCGGCGAGCCCTTTACCGCGCACACCACCAACCAGGTGCCTTTTATCCTGGTGAATTATGACCGGAACTATACACTTCGCGAGAACGGGTGCCTGGCGGATATTATCCCCACGCTGATCCAGATCATGGGGAAGGAACAGCCTGCGGAGATGACGGGGAAATCGCTGTTGGTTCGTAAGTAAGAAACTGTCTGTAATTCTCGGGGGATGCAACAGGAGGAAAAAACGGGATTACAGGGGTATACAGAATCAGAAGTTTACAGAATGCTTCATAGGAACGCAGAGGAACCATGGATTGTAGAAATACAATAAGTGGTTCCTTTTTTGTGCATGTTGCACATATATATTGAAAAATAATCCGAAGCTCTTGACAAGATAAAAGATTATGTTATCATAAATTTATAAAGCATACATTCTTCTTGAACACAGCATAAAATTCACACTATCTGTATCATTTCAGAAACTCTATGCTTTGGAATCCGGATGATCTACACGGTGAAAAACGGCTGCGTTGAAGAGCCGGGGCTGTCTTATGAAGACGGCACAAGAACGATATTTTTGTACACGAAATGGTGACGAAAGTGAAGGCAGACAGGGAAGTGGGGTTGGCATATATGAAATCTCTGGAAATCGAGAGACGTATAAGAGAAGAAGGAAGAGCAGAAGGAATGGCGGAAGGAGAGGCAGAAGCTGTACTGGCACTTTTGGGGACAAAGGGAACCGTTCTGCCTGAGGTGGAGAGAGCCATACGCGTCCAGACAGACACAGATGTATTGATGAAATGGCTGTTGTTGGCGGCAAGGGTAGAGGATGCAGAGGAGTTTCAAAAACAGGCAGGGATTTTAAGCATAAAACAGTGACAAGGAGGAAATCATGACAAAAGTAACATTAGGCAAAACAGGCATCACAGTGGAAAAAAATGCGTTCGGGGCGCTTCCCATACAGCGGATTTCCAGGGAAGAGGCAGTGAAGCTTCTGCGGAAGGCCTATGACCACGGCGTGACATTCTATGACACGGCCCGTTTCTACACGGACAGCGAGGAGAAGGTGGGGGAGGCCTTTGATGGCATGCGGGAGAAGGTGTATATCGCCACCAAGACAGGCGCTTCGGACGCGGAAGGGTTCTGGAAGGATATCCGGACTTCCCTGGGGAACATGCGCACGGACTATATTGACCTTTACCAGTTCCACAATCCGGCCTTCTGCCCCAGGCCCGGGGACGGCAGCGGGCTCTATGAGGCCATGCTGGAGGCAAAGGAAAAAGGCATGGTCCGGCATATCGGGATTACGAACCACCGGCTGAATGTGGCCCGGGAAGCCATTGAGAGCGGTCTTTATGAGACGCTGCAGTTTCCGTTTTCCTATCTGGCCACGGAAAAAGAGCTTGATCTGGTGGAAAGATGTGCCCGGGCGGATATGGGCTTTATCGCTATGAAAGCCCTGGCAGGGGGACTGATTAACAATTCCGCGGCTGCCTATGCCTATCTGGCGCAGTATGACAATGTGCTGCCCATCTGGGGTGTGCAGCGGGAGAGGGAACTGGACGAATTCCTGTCCTACATAGACAAGCCGCCGGTTCTGGACGAGGCGCTGTCCGCGGTGATTGCCCATGACAGGGAGGAGCTTCTGGGGGATTTCTGCCGGGGCTGCGGGTACTGTATGCCCTGTCCCGCGGGCATCGAGATCAATACCTGTGCCAGGATGAGCCTGCTGATCCGCCGGGCCCCTTCTGCAGCCCAGCTTACATCCGGGGCACAGGAGATGATGAAAAAAATCGAAAACTGCCTCCACTGCGGCAAATGCAGATCCAAATGTCCTTACGGGCTGGACACTCCCGCGCTTCTGGAGAAGAATTACCAGGATTACCGGGAGATTCTGGCAGGAAAAGCTTATTGACCTGTTCTATGGGGGGCATTTTTGTCTGTCGAGCCTGCCCGGCGGGTGGTGGCAATGTTTTGAGGGAACGGATTGCGGAAGTGGCCGTGAAGGTTACGCCGGATGCGCCGGAATAGCATTCCTCGTACTGGGATATACTAATGCGGATAGCAGAGTCATCCATAAGGATGTTACATTTGTGCAGGGATATCCCAAGGAGGAAGTTTTATGACGACTTATCTGGAAATTAAAAACATTCACGCCCGTGAAATCCTGGATTCACGGGGCAATCCCACGGTGGAGGCGCAGGTTACGGTGCTGAACCATGAGGATGGGAAGCTTTACGCGGGAACGGCTGCGGTTCCCTCCGGCGCAAGCACGGGACGGTTCGAGGCAGTGGAGCTTCGTGACGGCGAACCACGGTATTTCGGCCTGGGGGTACAGCGGGCCGTGCGGAACGTGAACGAGAAGATCGCGCCTGTGCTTGCCGGGAAGAACGCAATGAACCAGATGCAGATTGACAGGCGGCTCATCGAACTGGACGGCACGGACAACAAGGGGAACCTGGGGGCAAACGCAACCCTTTCCGTGTCCCTGTCCTGTGCAAAAGCCGCGGCCAATGCCCTTTCCATGCCCCTTTACCGCTATGTGGGGGGCGCGGGGGCCCATCTGCTTCCGGTACCCATGATGAACATTTTAAACGGAGGAAAACATGCCGCGAACACGGTGGATTTCCAGGAATTTATGATCATGCCCACCTGCGCGGACAGCTTTTCCGACGCGCTGCGCATCTGTGCGGAGACTTATCACAACCTGAAAAAGATTCTCCAGGACAGGGGCCTTTCCACCGGTGTGGGAGACGAGGGCGGATTTGCGCCTGACCTGCCGGATGCGGAGAGTGTGCTGTCCCTTTTGGTGGAGGCTGTCCGCGCCTCCGGCTATAAGCCCGGAGAGGACGTGTGGATTGCCATGGATGCGGCGTCCAGTGAATTATATAACGAAAAAACAGACATGTATCATTTCCCCGGGGAGAGCAGCCTGAAAGGGGAAGAAGTGATCCGCAGTACCGATGAAATGATTTCCTATTTTGAGACACTGGCCCAGAATTTTCCGATTATATCCATTGAGGATGCACTGGCGGAGGATGACTGGGACGGCTGGCAGAAGCTGACGAAGCGGTTGGGGGGAAAGGTGCAGCTGGTGGGGGACGATCTGTTCGTCACCAACAAGAAGCGCCTGGCCGCAGGGATAAAGCTAGGCACCGCAGGTTCCATTCTGGTGAAGGTGAACCAGATCGGCACCCTGACGGAGGCCTTTGAGGCTGTGGAACTGGCCCATAAAAATAATTACACGGCGGTGATGTCCCACCGTTCCGGAGAGACGGAGGATACCACTATAGCGGATCTTGCGGTGGCATGGAACACGGGTCAGATTAAAACCGGAGCGCCCTGCCGCAGCGACAGGGTGGCGAAGTACAACCGCCTGCTCCGGATAGAGGAGGAACTGGGGGATACCGCGGAGTATCCCGGCCTGACGGCCTTTCATGTGCAGTGAGAAGCGGAAAATAGCTGATAAAATTAATGTCCAGCTCAGAAAAGCTCATATATGGCCAGCGCTGCCAACGACAGGATAAAGTACACTCCGCCTGCCAGGAGCAGCCCTGCGGGGGACTTGCGCTGTGCCTCCCTGCGAGCCCGGTACTGGTGGATATCCTCTTTTTAGGTGCCGTTATAAACATCGGTAGCTCTGTAATTCTGGAGCCGCTGATCCAACATATATTTCATGGACTGAACATATGTATCAGCGGTAATGTGATAGCCGGAATCAAAGTACAGGTCCTCGCGCAGGGGAATCTCCCAGGCGTAGCCCGCTGTGGCGCTCTCGGGAATCCAGTCAGGATGGGCGGCCTTGACTTCAGCGGTCACATCAGTGGGGTAATCCGCAGCCATGCCGGGCAGGAAAATATAGGATTTCCAATCCTCCGCGCCCTCCTTTGGATGGAGCTCATCATTATATGACAGGTTATAGAAACCGTCAACCAGGTAGTCGAAAATAGTATAAATTACATTTATCAGTTTGGAAGCATCCGGATATCCGTCGGACAGGGGAATAAAAGTATGCTTAAATGGCTGTGTACGCCCGGTACGGGAGATTGCACATTTTCGACATTTTT
>CAJTSY010000113.1 GCA_910578995.1 uncultured Acetatifactor sp. | reverse complement strand
CCCTTGACTTTATACTTACTATAAGGAATAAACTGGTATTATCAGTTAAATACTATCTAAAAGGAGGTAACCGACAATGAACAGAAAAATAACGTTTGTACAGTACGGATGCGGCAAGATGGGGAAATACCTGATCCGGTATGCAATTGAAAAAGGCGCTCAGCTGGTGGCAGCCTTTGACATGAATCCCGCCCTCTTCAGCAGAGATGCCGCGGAAATCGTCGGGGACGGCTATCCCGCCACCGGCATCACCATCTCCCCGGCAGACCAGGCAGACACCATCCTGGGCAGCTTAAAGCCTGACGTCTGCATCATCGCCACCAGAAGCACAGTTGCGGAGCTGGAAGACATCTTCACCATCTGCGCCAGGCATGGGGTCAATGCCATCACCACCTGTGAGGAAGCCCTGTATCCCTGGAATTCCTCCCCTGCCCTGACCCACAGACTGGATGAACTGGCAAAGCAGGGCGGATGCACCCTCACCGGCGTGGGATACTGCGACCTGGTATGGGGCACCATGGTGACGAATCTGGCCGGATCTTCCTTTAAGATCACAAAGATTCTGGGCAGCAGCTGGTACAATGTGGAAGATTATGGCATCGCCCTGGCGGAAGGCCATGGAGCCGGCTTTTCACCGGACCGCTTCGAAAAAGAAATCGCCAACATCAACAGCATGCCTTCCGGCGAGCTGAAGGAAATGATCGAAAGCGGCAATTATGTTCCCTCCTATATGTGGAACCAGAACGGATGGCTCTGCAGCAAGATGAACCTGCACATTACCTCCCAGACCCAGAAATGCTACCCCACCACCCATACGGAGGATCTGTTCTCCACCACCCTGAATGCCACCATCAAGGCAGGGGATCCCACCGGCATGCGCGCCGTGGTAACCACGGAGACAGAAGAGGGAATCACCCTGGTGACCGAATGCGTGGGAAAGGTATTCGCACCCGACGAATTTGACAGGAATGACTGGACCTTCATCGGCGAGCCTGAGACCACTGTTTCCGTCAACCGTCCGGCTACGGTGGAAATGACATGTGCCACCATAGTCAACCGTATCCCGCAGCTCATTGATGCCCCTGCCGGGTATGTGACCACGGACCAGTATCCCTATAACGAGTACTGCGTCCACGACCTCCACACCTATGTGAAGACCAGGTAACCCGGAACGGCAGCATGCGCTGTAACTTCAATCCCCACTTACTCCCCATAATTCAAAAGACTGGCGTTTTCCGCTTTTTCCATGCGGAATCCGCCAGTCTTTTTCCACCCCTTCCGCCCGCCTGAACAGCCGTGCATCTGAGGGCACTATACCCCGGCGCCGCTTCAGGCGCTTACCTTTCCCTTTTACAAAAAAGCAGTGAAAGCATTACTTATCTTTGTCCTTATCCTTATCTTTATCCTCCTCTTTGTCCCGGTGGAAATACTTATCCAGCTCCTTCTTCGTCTCCTCGGGCATTCCCTTCTTCACAGGAACCACCGCGGCATTGGCCACGTCCCCGATAATGCGTACCGCAAAGGCCACATTCCTGCATATGGCTTTTTCACTGAGCGTGGGCATCAGGTCATGAATGGTATGGATGGATGCCGTGACCGTCTCCCTGCTCAGTCCCAGGGCCGGAATCCCGTTGTCGCAGAAAGGAGCAGAATCGCTGGAGTGCACACCTACCCCGAACTCTGCGGAATAACCTGTCAGTTTGCAGTACTGCTCCGCAAATGTCTGCAGCTCCTTCTCCCCTGTCACAATGATTTTATTTGCTCCCAGAACCGTCCCGCACATGTCAAAGTTGAAGCAGAACACGATTTTGTCCAACAGTTCTTTGTGCTGCTCCACATAGGCTTTTGATCCCATCAGCCCCTGCTCCTCGCTGCCGCACCACACAAACCGCAG
Organism: uncultured Acetatifactor sp.; assembly: GCA_910578995.1. Lineage (GTDB taxonomy): Bacteria > Bacillota > Clostridia > Lachnospirales > Lachnospiraceae > Acetatifactor. Next base: position 10,755 of record CAJTSY010000113.1, on the reverse strand, counting down.
CGTCCGCCTGGCAGGCTTTTCCGCAAAATGCCTGAAGATGGCCAGAAGCGCTACCGTTCCGGTGGCATTGTCCCAGGAACCCGTTCCCACAGGCACGGAATCATAGTGGGCCGTCAGCACGATGCTTTCCTCCTTCAGGTCCGTTCCCTCGATCACAGCCGTAATGTTCCGGCTCTCCGGCTCTGTGTCCTCCTGCTCCAACAGCAGGTGCACCTTCTCCGCCTCCTCACGGATCAGCCAGAGGGCGTCAGCCGCTGAAATCACAAATCCGGGAATTACACCGTTTCTGGTAAAATGCTCCCGCAGCCGCCGGGGATACATGGACGCCTCCTCGGCTGTAAAATAGTATTTGCCCTGCATTACCAGAAAAGCCGCCGCCTTATGCTCCACCAGGCGCTTATAGACATCCTCGTCGGTGAGCTTGTTCAGCAGCACTACTTTGCCCTCCAGGTCTCCTGCCCCCGCAAAGTCAATCTCGGAAGCCTCATCCAGATAAACCAGGCCGCACTCCCTGTCTATGCTGCCCGAGCGCAGAAAAGGCGCGCAGGAAATCTCCCGCCCCGCCGCCTGTACTGAACACTTCCCAACCTCTGCATAGGGAATCCGGAATGTCTCATATGCCCCCCGGATGTCCTCCCGTCCCGCTTCCTGCGCAGCCCGGTTGACCTCGCCCAGAACCAGTTCCGCCGCTTTCTCCTCCTGGGAGCTTCCGCCTACCCGTACAAAGCTTAAATCCTTTACAAGCTCCATCAGTTCCTTCATTTTCCTGTCCTCCTGTTTTTCAGCCCTGCTGATTTCAATGGATCATTTCTATGGATATATCCATTATACATGAACGCCCGTAGAATACAATACTCCTGCCCGAAAAGTTTTCCATGCCGGAACAATAAAAACGGCCTCCTGCCGGAAGCCGCTAATCCCATTTTCAGGCCACCGCCGCGGAAGCCAGAATACAGTATGCCAGGATGCACCATGGTTTTCCCAGAATAATAATGGCAGCGAACTTGCGTGCGCTCATATTTGTAATTCCGGTAAAATAGCAGAAATAGTCATCCGGAAACAGGGGAAGCACCATGCCCAGGAACAGAATTACCGTGTAAAACCTGCTATTGGCGGCCCACAGGGCCCATTTCTCATACTTCTCCCCGGGGAACATCTTTCCCACCAGGCCCTTTCCGTACTTCCTGGCCAGCCAGAAGGCAAGAATGGAGCCTGCGGAAATGCCGATATAATTACACCAGAATCCGCCCATGGCCCCAAACATCAACGCTCCCGCCACACATCCCACGAGCCCGGGCAGAACCGGCAGCACCACCTGGGCCGCCTGAAACGCCATCAAAAACAGGGGCGCTATGAAACCAAGACCCGCCATATATTTCTGAAAAGTCTCCACTGAGGCAAACTCACCGTCCAGATAAGCCTTCACAAGGACTGCCACAAATGCCACACACAGTGCCGCCAGAATAACTGTCGCCCATTTCTTCCACTTCTCCGTCTGTTTTTCAACTGGTATATTACTACATACTGCTTCCATATTTTCTCTCCGTTTATTTCACCTGATCTGTCTGAATCTGCTGTTGTCCTTTTACTCCCTTAGTATAACCTCCATTTCTTAATAAAACATCCAACCAATTCTAAACAAATCCGAAATATAATCAAAAAGAAAAATGTAAGCGCCCGTTCTCCTGAAGCGCCTGCAGTGTGGGCGAAAAGTTAATCCCGCACTCCCGGATCTTTCCCTGGTCCATACTCAGGTTCCGGGGCGCAGATGCATATCTCTCCGCATTTTCCCGCAGGCGAGCCGTGTCCAGGCCCAGAAAACGGAACAGCTCCAGAACCGTCTCGTAGGTATTTCTGTCATTGGGCGAACCGAAATTATAGACTCCCCCCTTCAGGGCGAGGGCCTGCTCCAGGCTGCGCACCACCTCGTTCACGTCCGTAATCCCCCGCCTGTCATGTACCGGATATTCCAGGTTTCCCGGATTTTTCAGCTGCGCCGCCAGTATCCTGAAGAAATCCCCATGCTCCCCTTCCCTTGTAACGCGCAGGTCATACATCCAGGACAACCGAAGCAAAACGCAGTCCGGATTTACATCCAGGCATTCCTCCTCGGCCCTCAGCTTTTCCCTCCCATACACGTTTCCAGGATGCAGTTCCTCATCCTCCCTGTGGGGCTGCGTCCCGCTGCTCCCGAAATAAACCTGGTCCGAACTGGCAGCCACGCATTTTGCACGGTACAGTGCTGACATCTGCGCTATATTCCGACTCCCGTCCACATTGACCCTCCAGGAGTCCTCCGGCGCCCGCTCACAGGCGCCCACGTCCGAAACCGCCGCACAGTGAATCACCAAATGAGGACGGATCCTGTCAAATACACGTTCCACACTCTCCCTGTCCGTGATGTCCATCTCCCCGTGTGATGGGACACAGACCTCGTACCTGTCCCTGTAAAACCACAGGATCCGGCTCCCCAGGAATCCTGATGCCCCCGTCACCAACATTCTTTTTCTGTTTTCTTCCATCTGTCTGCCTCCGTCCCTTCTTCCCTGCTTTTCCCGCCTGTTTTCCCAGACTCCCGCAGAGATTCATATTTTCCCGCAATTTTCGTGATTTTTGAACGAAATATAGCCCCCATACCCCATAATATGGCACGGCTCCCGCCTTCTGCTAAGAAATCTACCAAAAGCAGTCAGCCATTATCAATAACCTGGATCCGGACAAGACAAAGATCGCAGCAGAAATCGGCGGATATGACTCCATCGTCGCTAATAGACTGAAAATGGGCAGCCATAAGGCCAGGGACACCCTCAGAAGACATGTAAAAGAAAATGGAAGCAAAGGGGCTCGAACCCTTGGCCTCCCGCTAGTCAGGCGAGCGCTCATCCCAGCTGAGCTATGCTTCCAACTCCTTCAGTATAACACAGTTCTCCCGAAATGGGAAGATGTTTTTAATTTTTTATCTCTATTTTATCTTTTCAGCAGAACCTCGTCCTCATATCTTTTGATCTCACCGTAGAAATCCCGGTCGGACACCACGCCGCATCGTCCACAGTACTCGTTCCACACATCGCCGAAGGGCAGGGTCTTCACGGCCTCCTGCTCTACCATCAGCTCCGTCATCCGGTTCTCATCCTGAAGCTTTTTAAGCTCCTCATTGGGAGTGCACATGGCCGAGAGCAGTGCCTTCTGCCAGCTGCGGAAGCCCATGGCCCACGCGGACACACGGTTGATGCTGGCATCAAAATAATCCAGGGCCATATAGACTCTGTCCAGTCCGCCACATCTGACGATCTCCTTTGCAATCTCCCTGGTCTCGTCGTCAAAGAGCACCACATGGTCACTGTCCCAACGGATCGGCCTGGTAATGTGCAGGGCGATCTCCGGGTAAAAGCACAGCAGCGCGGGAATTTTGTCGGACACCACTTCCGTGGGATGGTAATGACCGTTGTCCATCAGGGGCAGGCAGCCTTCGTGGGTGGCGGCAAAGCTTAATGCAAATTCGGCGCTTCCCACAGTGTACGCCTCCACGCCGATGCCGAATACCTTGGACTCCACACAGGGCTTTACCTTATTCCTGTCAAAGGGCTCGGCCAGAATCTCCTCGATGGCTTCCTTATACCGCATCCTGGGCCCCATACGGTCCGCCGGAATGTCCTTATAGCCGTCCCCTGTCCAGATATTCATCACGCAGGGAACCCCTGTCTCTTCCGCAAAATACTGGGAGATACGGATACATGCCCTGCCATGGCCGATCCAGAACCTCCTGGTCTCCTCATCAGGACTGGACAGGGTCAGGCCATCCTTCACCCTGTCATGGGAGAAGAAAGTGGGATTAAAATCAATTCCCATATTCCTCTCCTTCGCAAACTCCACCCATTTTGCAAAATGCTTCGGCTCAATCTTATCCCGATCCACAGTTTCACCGGATTCAAAGACGGCATAGCTGGCATGCAGGTTCAGCTTCTTCCTGCCGGGCATCAGGCCCAGGGCCTTATCCATATCCTGCATCAGCTCTTCCGGAGTCTTGGCCTTTCCGGGATAATCGCCGGTGGTCTGGATGCCGCCGGTCAGGGGACCGTCATGGTCAAAGCCGGTCACATCGTCTCCCTGCCAGCAGTGGAGGGAAACCGGAACCTCCATGCATTTCGCGATTGCCGCCTCCACGTCTACGCCATAGGACGCATAAATCTCCTTTGCGGATTCATATCTCTCCCTGCCTGTCATTTTTCCTATCCTTTCCTGCCGTGCTTTTATTTACGGGTTTACATCCGTAGTTTTCACCACACGGCATGAGCTTGAACTAATGTGATTTATTCATAAACCTGGATGGGGAAGGACCTGAACACACACGCCCTGGCTTCCCTCAGGCCTTCCAGCTCCCCTGCGGTAATCATCTGGGCCGCCACATTCCCGATGGCCGTGGCCTCCGTAGGCCCTGCGTACACCGGAATCCCGGTGGCCTCCGCCGTCAGCCTGTTTAAGTATTCCGCATTGGAACCGCCGCCTACGATATGGATGCGGTCATATTTCTCCCCGGTCATGCTCTCCAGTTCCGCTATGGTCCTTGCGTAGCATTTCGCCAGGCTGTTGTAAATCACGGAAGCTACCTCTGCGATCCCCTCCGGTACCTGCTGGCCGGATTCCTCACAGGCCTTCTTTACTTCCTCCGTCATATTGGCGGGGGCAAGGAAACGGTCGTCGTTGCAGTCCACAATGGAAGGTATATCGCATTTGGAAGCCATGTCGCAGATTTCCCCGAATCCCAGTTCTCCGCCTATCTCCTTCTTCACGGACTGGATCATCCACAGGCCCATGATGTTCTTCAGATAGCGGAAGCGGTAATCATACCCGCCCTCGTTGGTCAGATTGTTCGCCTTGCTCTCCGGCGAGCAGTCCGCCTCCCTGCGCTCAGTTCCCATAAGGGACCATGTTCCGGAGCTGATGTACAGAGCGTTGTCCCTGTCCGTGGGCACTGCCAGCACCGCCGAACCGGTATCATGGCTTGCAGGCACTACAACATCGCAGTCAAATCCCACTTCAGCCTTTACGTCTTCCGCCAGGCTGCCGATCCGGGTACCGGGCGTGACAATTTTCTGGAAAATATGTACGGGATACCCCAGCCTTTCAATGAGCTCCCTGTCCCAGTCTTTTGTCTCAGGGCTGATTAACTGTCCCGTGGTGGCTTCCGTGTATTCCGTTGCCGCCACCCCTGAAAGCATGTAGTGGAAATAATCCGGCATGGTCAGAAGGGTCTGGGCCTGCCGAAGCTGCTCCGGCTTTTTCGTCTTCAGCGCCATCAGTTGGTAGATGGTATTAAAGATGGCCTTCTGTATCCCGGTGCGGGCATACAGCTCGTCCTCCGGAATGATCTTATATACCTCCTCATCCATCCCCCTGGTGCGGCTGTCCCTGTAGGCCACTGCGTTTCCGATGCGCTTTCCTTCCCCGTCCAACAGCACGAAGTCCACTCCCCAGGTATCCACTCCCACGCTGACGGGGATCCTTCCCAGTTCCGCGCACTTCCTCATGCCCAGCTTGATCTGCGCAAACAGCTCGTCCACGTCCCAGACCATCTCGCCGTCCTTCTCCTTCATTCCGTTGGGAAAGCGGTGCACTTCCTCCAGCACCATTCTGCCGTCCTCCAGGTGGGCCAGTATGTGGCGCCCGCTGGACGCCCCGATATCGATTGCCAGATAATACTTGACTGTAGGATTCATTGCCTTCTCCTTTCTTCAGGATCCGTCCGTAAGCATCCTGCCCCTTGTTATCATAATAAAAATTGTACCATACTTTCTTTCACAAAAAAAGGGATTTTTTCAATTTCTCCAAAATAGGCGCTGTTCTTTTGACAAAAAATGTGAAATCTGCCCTAAAAATCCGTTCTGTATCAAGGCTCTATCAAATTACCGCAACTCGTACGGCGTCATCTGGTACACATAATAATTGAGCCAGTTGCTGTAAAGGTTGTTGCTGTGGGAACGCCACTGCAGCAGGGGCCGCTCCTTCGGGTCGTCCCCCGGATAATAATTACAGGGAATCTGGATGGGCAGCCCCTTGTTCAGGTCCCGGAAATACTCATTGTTCAGGGAATACCTGTCGTACTCCGGATGCCCCGTGACAAAAATTTTCTTCCCCTCCTGGGCAATGGCCAGGTACACCCCCGCCACCGGGGATTCCGCCAGCACCGTCAGCTCCCCGCAGGCATGTATGGCTTCCGCCGGGGACTCCGTATGACGGCTCTGGGGCGCGGGAAAAATATCGTCAAATCCCCGCACCAGGGGTATCTTCCGGTTCTGCACCCTGTGGTCATATATGCCGAACAGCTTCCGGGGCAGTTTCTTCTTGTCAATTCCGTAATAATGGTACAGCCCGGCCTGAGAGGCCCAGCAAATGTGGAGAGTGGAGGTCACATGAGTCTCTGCCCAGTCAAATATGTCGCAGATTTCCTCCCAATAATCCACCTCCTCAAAGGGAATATCCTCCACCGGCGCCCCTGTGACGATCATGCCGTCGTATTTCTGGTCCTTAATGTCATCCCATGTCACATAAAATTTGTTCAGATGGTTTGCGGATGTATTCTGCGACACATGGCTTTTGGCATTCATGAACGTCACATCCACCTGCAGAGGCGTGTTGGACAGGGCCCGCAGAAGCTGCAGCTCCGTGTCCTGCTTCACCGGCATGTTGTTCAGGATCAGCACCTGCAGGGGACGTATGTCCTGGTGCATGGCGCGGAATTCATCCATTACAAATATATTTTCATTTTCCAGAATTTCCTTTGCGGGCAGATCCCGCTGCGTTTTGATCGGCATGTTTCTCCTCCTGATTCCAGTTCCGCAAATATTGTTTATCCCTGTTGCGCGCTTGCCGCTTTCGTTCCGGTTGCACATATGCTGTCTGTTCCCGTTACGCGCTTGCCGCTTTCGTTCCGGTTCCGCATATGCTGTTCTTGTCCCCGTTGCGCACTTGATTTTTGCACATGCTGTTTTTATTCAGCTGCCCCCTGCTCCTGTCCCGGGGCATCCCCCATGTGGTACTGCTCCAGAAAATCCGTTTCGGACAGTACCGGAATCCCCAGTTCCCGGGCTTTCTTGTTCTTGGAAGAGTTGGAAGTGACGTCATTGTTGATCAGACAGGCGGTCTTGCCCGTGACGCTTCCGGTGACCTTTCCCCCTCTCGCCTCGATGGCCTCTTTCAGTTCATTCCTGCTGGCAAACCCGGTCAGGGTTCCCGTGACCACAAAGCTTAATCCTGACAGTGTCTGGCTGCCCTCCTCCGTCCTGGGAACCTCGATGTCAAGCTCCTTTATGAGGTTTTCCATCTTCCGCAGGTTATCCTGGTCCTGCATATAATCCACAAAAGCCGTGGCAATGACTTCACCCACGCCGTCGATGGCGCTCAGTGTCTCCACGTCCGCCTCCTGCATCCGTTTCAGGTCATGGTCAAAATAGCGGCAGAGCATTTTTGCGTTGGCGCTGCCGATGTTGGCGATGCCAAGGCCGTACAGCATCCTTGGCAGGGTGGTATGCCGCGCCTTTTCCACGCTCTCCATGAGATTCTGGAAGGACTTCTCCCCGAACCCCTCCATCTCCACAATCTGTTCCCGGTACCGGTCAAGGTGAAACAAGTCCGCAAATTCATGGAGAAAACCCATATCCACAAATTTTTCCAGGGTGGCTTCCGACAGCCCGTCGATGTTCATGGCATCCCGGCTGACAAAGAGGGCAAAGGCCTTGATCTGCTTTGCCGCACATTTTCCGTTGGTGCAGTAAAGCGACTGTACGTCATTTACCTGTCGGATTTCCGTCCTTCCTCCACATACCGGACAGAACTGCGGTATTTCCACCAGGCTGTGGCAGCTTTCCCCCTCTCTGCTTTCTTCCCCGCAGGCCTGCCCCTCTTCCGCTTCCCCCGCGGTCAGGTTCTCCGCAATCTGAGGGATAATCATGTTGGCCTTGTAGACGGTGATGCGGTCCCCGATGCCCAGGCGCAGTCCCCGGAGAATGCTGATATTGTGGACGGAAGCCCGGCTTACCGTGGTTCCCTCCAGTTCCACAGGCTCGAAAATGGCCACCGGATTAATCAGTCCTGTGCGGCTTGCGCTCCATTCTATCTCCTTCAGGGTGGTCTCCCTCAGTTCGTCCGCCCACTTGAAGGCAATGCCGTTCCTTGGAAACTTCGCCGTCCGTCCCAGGGACTGCCCATAAGCAATGTCGTCGTAGATCAGCACCAGCCCGTCGGAAGGTATGTCGTAGTCTTCTATTTTGCTTTCAAAAAGGGACAGGGTTTCCAGGATCGTATCCTCATTAACCAGATAATGCTCTACCACTTCAAAGCCCTGCCGTTCCAGAAAGCGAAACTGCCCGTCCACGGAATCCATGGCATCTGGCTGTTTCTCCCAACTGCCGCTTTCCGCCTCCTGGGCGCTCACCAGGGTGTACGCGAAAAATCGTACATTTCTCTTCGCTGTAACCTCATTGTTCAGCTGCCGCACAGAGCCGCTGCAGAGATTTCTGGGATTTTTGTACCTGGCATCCACGTCCTCTATCCCTTCATTGATCTTCCCGAAATCGGAATAGCTGATCACGGCCTCACCCCGCAGTACAAGCTCTCCCTGGAAGGGAATCACGCAGGGCAGGTTCACAAAGGTTCTCGCATTGTTGGTGACCACCTCGCCGATCTCGCCGTTGCCCCGGGTAACCGCCTTTTCCAGCTTTCCGCCGCGGTATGTCAGTACAATGGTCAGGCCGTCCAGCTTCCAGCTCATCACTGCTGAATGCCCCTGCAGCCACTCCCTCAGTTCCTCCCGGCTCTTGGTTTTGTCCAGGGACAGCATGGGAACCCTGTGCCTGTCCTTGGGCAGCTCCTCCACCGCCTCGTAGCCCACATTCACCGTGGGGCTGCCTGCCAGTATAATCCCCGTCTCCTTCTCCAGCCCTTCCAGTTCTTCATAAAGCCTGTCGTACTCCAGGTTGTCCATGATCTCCCTGTCCTCCGCATAATATGCCCTGGAAGCCTTATTCAGAAGTTCCGTCAGATATTTGATCCGTTCCATCTTTTCCGATTTTTCCGCCTGTGTCATACCTCAGCCATCCTTTTCCTTTCTCTGCCTTTCCCCACTATCCCTGCACGGCATCCGTCTGCTGCCTCCGGCAGGCTGCTGCCCTCCCCCGCCTGTGCCGGCCTGTAACCCGCAGTCCCTGTACAGCCGGTCCACATCGTCATCCTCCAGCCGGCGGTATTCCCCGGGCTTCAGGTTCCCCAGCCTTACATGCATGACCCTGACCCGCTTCAGGCTCCTCACCCGGCAGCCGCAGGCCCTGCACATCCGCTTAATCTGCCGGTTCAGGCCCTGGGTCAGAATAATCCTGAACGTATAAGTTCCCAGACGCTCCACCTTACATTCCCTTGTGGTGACATCCAGGTCTTCCAGGTAAACTCCCCCTGCCATCTTCTCCAGGAAAGCATCCGATACCTCCCTGTCCACCCTTACAACATACTCCTTCTCATGAAAGTTTGATCCCTTCATCATGGCCTGGATCAGATCCCCGTCATTGGAAAGCAGCAGCAGCCCCCGGGAATCCCTGTCCAGTCTCCCCGCATAGGTGACCCGCCCGGGATAGTCCACCAGGTCGGAAATGATTTTTTCCGCATGGGGATCCCTCTCCGTGCAGGTCACCCCGTAAGGCTTGTAGAAGGCCAGAACCACCCTGTCCCCGTTCCCCCGCACCGTCTCTCCCCGCACCCGCACTTCATCCTCCCCGGTCACCTGCATTCCCGGCTCCGCCCTCCTGCCGTTTACCTCCACTTCCCCCCGCTCTATCAGCCTGTCCGCATCCCTCCTGGAACAGACGCCGCTCCGGGCAAGAAATTTATTCAGTCTCACTGTCTCCATCGCTTCCCTCACCCTTCCCTTCCCGGTTCCCCTGTCCGTCCCCGGCATTTTCCCCCACCTGGCCGCGCTGTTCCTCCAGTATGCACACTTTCGGAATTCCGCTGCCCTCCCGCAGCCCCGTCTTCGCAGTCCGGTCCGCCAGTTCATTATAGTACACATTGGAATGGGCTGCCACCTTGGTAAAAGAGATGGCGATCTTCTGTCCCCACTGCCGCATGGCCCGGGCATACTTCACGGTCAGTTCCGTTTTGGAGCGCCACTCCCCCGTCACCCATTTTTCGATTCCCTGATAATCATACCGTATCTCTATCTTTGAAAAACCGTTTGCCATGGCTGTCTTCACCGCATACATTGCACCGAGCATCTCACCGGTGACATTGCGGTACCGCAGGGACTGTTCATTGTCCCCGTTTCCGAAAACTGTGCGGATCCGCCCGTCCGGCAGGATGAACACACACCCAAAGGCATATCTTTTCAGGGAATGGTCATAGCTGCCGTCCACGTAGGCCAGGAGGACACCGGCCGGGGGGCGTTCGCCTGGCTCTGCCGTTTCCGGAAGAAACAACGGTTCGGGAAGCTTCCTCTCTTTCCGGCACTCTGCCTGCGGGCCGGCGGCAGATACCGCCTGCCGTCCCAGATAGGCCTCCGCCTCCGCAAGGCTGGCAAAGCCTTTATATTCCGCTCCCGGACAGCCTTCCACAGAAGCCCTGCATGTCTCCCAGTCCGTAAACACACCCACAGCCTTTCCTTTTTTTACCGCATAATACTTCTTTGCCGCCATAACCTCACCCCTGCCACTGTCATTCCTTACCACTATATCACATCTGCCGGATTTTATCCACACCTGCGTTGAAAGTCCT
>CAJTSY010000112.1:1575-12700 GCA_910578995.1 uncultured Acetatifactor sp. | reverse complement strand
AATACCTGTAATGACCGGAGACTGCAGAAATCACTGGTTTTTGGAAAAGCAATTTACACAAGGAGAATGTCATGTTTTTTGACAAGCTGATTGAAAGAAAAGTCACGCTCTTTGAACAGGAGCTCTTACAGAAATACTACGCCGAAGTGGAAAGTATGTACGGAAAAATGCGGGGATGGCGGCATGATTACAGGCACCACATCCAGGCCATGAAGGTTCATGCAGCTAAAGGGGAACTGGCCGAAATTCAGTGCTACCTGGACATGCTGGACGATGACCTGACCAACGTGGAAACGGTGATCAGAACCGGCAACCGGGCGGCGGATGCCGTTTTGAACAGCAAGCTTTCCCTGGCGGGGGAGCGGCAGATCCGGATCAAGGCAGAAGTGCGGATTCCGGTGCTGCTGACCACGCCGGAACTGGATTTATGCACCATCATCGGCAATCTCCTGGACAACGCCATGGAGGCCTGCATGGAGCTGCCTCCGGAGAAGCGGCTGATCCGCATTTATATGGAAATGAAGGGTAATTTCCTGTATTTCGCCCTGACAAATACCGCCGGCGGGAGGAAAAAGACTCATTTCGGCACCACCAGGGGGCAGGGCCGGGGCCTGGGCCTGAACCAGGTGGATGCCATCGTAAAGAAACTGGGCGGGCATATCACCAGGGCATCAGAGGATGAGGCATTTTCCACAGAGGTGATGCTGCCCCAGTAACTCCATGCATGTCTGCGCATTACATGTCAGTACGACGCACGCCGACACATTGTATGTCAGTATGCCGCACACCGACACATTACATATCAGTACGCCGCACGCCAACGCATTACATATCACACATTGCATCCGGCGCCCCGCTTCGCATAAAAAGCGCAATGCACCCCCTTCACCCCAAGTGCAGTTGACATCAAATTTTCGCTATTTGGCAACAAACTGCACTTTTTTTATGCCCTTGTGCTATGCTGATAACATGGAATCAGCTCTCTGAGCACTTTTAGATGAAATTTATCAGGATTCCCGTGCGGAATTCACGCGAAAAAGCCCGCACATGGCAATGAAAGAAGATAACTCGCGGAGGAACAAGTCATGGAAGAAAACGACGTGAAAAAGAATACGGCACAAAAAAGAACGACACAAAAGAGAACTGTGCAAAGGAATACGGCACAAAAGAATACGGCACAAAAGAGAACTGTACAAAAGAATACGGCGCAAAAGAGAACGTTACAAAAGAATACGACGCAAAAGCAGCCGGAACCCCGGAAGAAAAAACGAAAATATTCCCGGACAGGCTGTCTTCTCTGGGCCGTAAAAAAGCTGTGGAAACTGGATAAGTGGTTTGTCTTCTTTGTTTTTGCAGCCTTCCTGCCGGAGATAGCCCGGTCTCTCGTGACGGATTACTTTCCGGGGCGGCTTATCAATTCCATCAGCACCGGTTCCACATTCGGGCAGCTTCTGGCAGTCTGCGCCGTATTTATTGCCCTGAGTATTCTGCTGAACCTGCTTCAGGATTTCATCATCTCCCGGCAGGAGGGAAGGACCTACTATCCCACTCTGGCCTGCCTGGCTCAAATGCGTGCCCGGGAAAATTATGAAATGGACTATGAAACTACTTTCAGACAGGATTTCAAAGAGATCAGCGGATATGCCTGGGAAGACGCCTTCAGGGGCAATTGTTCCATGGAATATTTCTGGAGGGATTTGTCCGGCGGGCTTTATCATGTGACGGCTATCGCCGCCTATGTCTCGGTGCTGACCATACTAAATCCTCTCCTTGTGGCTGTGATTGCCGCGGTATCTTCCGTATCCTATTTTACTTCCAGATGGCGCCCGGCCTATTATGAGAAAAACAAACACAATTGGGAGAAAGAGATTCGGAAGCGGAACTATTTGAACGAACTTTCCGGCGATTTCTCCCTGGCAAAGGACATCAAACTATACGGCCTGGAGGGCTGGCTGCAAAGGATGATGGAGGGGTACCAGGCGTTCATTCTGGCCTGGGACAGGCGCTGCAGCCTGCGGGAACTCTGGGCCAGGCTTGTGTACTGGCTGATGGACCTGGTTAAGAACGGGGCCGTTTATTTTGTCCTCATCGCCTTTTTGCTGGATGGCGGCATCAATGTGGGAGAATTTGTGTTTTATTTTAATATGCTTCTAAGTCTGGGAGGTTTTTTCGAGAATATTATCGCGGACTTTGCCAAACTGAATACCCGGGCGGAAAAACTCGCCTATTACCGGGAATTTTATGACTATCCTGACAAGTTCAACCACAGCAGGGGATGCGCGCTCCCTTCCGGCCCTGTTTCCATCGAACTAAAGGATGTATGGTACCGCTACGACGGAGCCGGTACAGATACGCTGAAGGGCATAAACCTGCGGATTGAGAAGGGGGAAAAACTGGCTCTTGTGGGACTAAACGGCGCGGGAAAAACCACCCTTGTAAAGCTGATCTGCGGGCTGCTCCAACCCACCAAAGGAGAAATCCTGGTAAACGGGAAAAATATAGAGGAATACAACATTGAGGACTATTACTCCCTGATTTCCGCAGTTTTTCAGGAAGTCCGTCCTATTGCCTTTACCGTTTTCGAGTTTGTTGCAAGCGCGGATCCGGACCGCCCCGGGGCGAGAGAGGATGCCCTCCGGGCCATGAAGGCTTCGGGAATTTATGAAAAAGTCCATAGCCTTCCCCATGGGATGAACACCCACCTGATGAAGGGAATCTACGACGACGGAGTGGACTTTTCCGGCGGGGAAATGCAGAAACTGGTTCTAGCCAGGGCCATCTACAAGGACAGTTCCATTCTCATCCTGGACGAACCCACCGCGGCCCTGGACCCCATTGCGGAAAACAATCTTTATCTACAGTACCAGACCCTTACACAGGGGAAAACCTCCGTCTACATCTCCCACCGCTTTGCCTCCACTCGTTTCTGTGACCGGATTGTGCTCCTGGAAGGCGGCGTGATAAAGGAAACGGGATCCCATGAGGAACTGATGGAGAAAAACGGCAGTTATGCCTGCATGTTTGGCGTACAAAGTAAGTATTATAAGGCAGGTGCTCCCATATAGGCGCCGATACGCAGAGACTGCATTAGATAACAGCGGCACAATCCAGAGTACCCCATAAAATTTACGGCCACTGCACTTAGCGGCCGGAAAATCTATGCCGATATCCGGGTACTATGGATGGGGGCTGCGGAACTGGAAACGGTAAAGTCGCGAAGGCGCACGAGAGAAACTTTCATGAGTGCACTTCGAATGAAAGTTCTTCTCCCGAGTGTGTGCCGAAGGGACTTTACCCTTTAAAGCCATCGCGCAGCGATTAAATTAGGAGAATGATTATGAAAAAAGACAACACAACCATGAGGGCGTTCAAACAATACAACAGCTATAATCCCAAATACTTTCCCCTTTTCTTCCTGCATACAATCTTCAGAAATGTCTCTTTTTACTATAGTCTCTGGATGTCTGCGGAAATTGTAAGCGGAATTTATGAAGGCCTGGAAATGCGCGAACTGTATGTCCTGACAGCCGCCGCATTGGCAGGCATCCTGCTGATCCGCTCCCTGTCAGCCATACTGGACAGACAGGTGGAAACTGCCCTGGAGATTTTGGAAATCCATGAGGCGGAGGCCTTTTACCGCAAGACTCTGGGGCTTGACTATGACAAGATGGAGAACCCCCACATCCGCCAGATCAGAAGCAAAATCGACGAAAACAAACGCATTAATTCCTATGGCGTGGTCAATATGAGATATTCCGTGGAAACACTTATGGACTGCCTGGTCAATCTGGCCTTCTCGGCCTCTTTATTTGCAGAAATGCTTTCCGCGATGGCGGTCGTCCCTTTTTCCCGAACTGCCCTGATACTCCTGGCCGGACTGGTAACATCAATAGCCGCCGGAATCTTTTTCCGGATCCGGGGCGGCAAAAAAGGTACCTTATTCTGGGACAGCATCGGCAGAAAAATGATGGATGAAAACAGAATACTCCAGGGTTTTCACCCGTCCGGAACCGACAACCGGATATACCGGCAGCAACCCCTCATCGACTGTCTTTATGAAAAGTGCAATCGGGAACATAAAAAGGCTTTTATGGATACGGCCCACAAAATATTCTGCTTCATCGTAGTTCCCGGTTCAGTTTTTTCCTGGCTGACAAAAGGTTTTTCCTACCTGATCGTGTGCTGTTACAGTACACTGGGAGCCTTCCCCGTGGGAAGCGTCATCAAGTATGTAGGCTACATGGAAAGAATGACGGAAAGCATCCAGACACTCCTTGGCATCTTCGGAAGCTTTCAGGAAAACGAGAAGTTTCTGGCAGACTATCTGAACTTTTTTGACATAGAAAACGACATGTACCAGGGCAGCCTGGCCGTGGAAAAGCGCAGTGATAAGCAGTTCGAAATTTCCTTTCGGAATGTCAGTCTCCGGTACCAGGGAAGCAGTGATTTTGCCTTGAAAAATATCAGCCTGAACCTGCGCTCCGGGGAGCGTGTGGCCGTAGTGGGTATGAACGGAAGCGGCAAAACCACCTTTGTAAAGCTCCTGTGCCGCCTCTATGACCCAACGGAAGGGGAGATCATCATGAATGATTTCAATATTCGAAAGTATGATTACAGGCAGTATCTGAATCTTTTTTCCGTGGTTTTCCAGGATTATAACCTGCTGGCGGTTCCTCTTGGCAACAATATATCCTGCGATGCCTCCTGGGATAAGGAAAAGGCGGAGGGGCTGCTTGAAGAGGTGGGATTTGGGAAGCGGTACCGGGAGATGCCCAAGGGCCTGGAAACCCCAATATACCGGAATTTTGATACCGACGGGGTGGAGATCTCAGGCGGAGAAGCCCAGAAAATTGCCCTTGCCAGGGCGCTGTACCGGGATACACCCTTCATCATCCTGGACGAGCCCACCGCGGCCCTGGACCCCATTGCGGAGGCAGAAATCTACGCGAAATTTGATGAAATTGCAGGAGATAAAACTACCATCTATATCAGCCACCGGCTTTCCTCCTGCAGACTCTGCGACAGAATCCTGGTGTTCCACGAGGGCAGGATCGTCCAGTCCGGCACCCATCGGGAGCTTCTGGCGGACGATACCGGGAAGTATTATGAGATGTGGCATGCGCAGGCGCAGTATTATGCATAGAAAGCGCCAGGACAAGGCGGAGGAGGGAGGCATGCCCTCCTCCTTACAGCCCGAAAACTTATCCTTCGTGAAACATAGTGGTAATTGGTGTATGTCATACTGGAACCAATCTCAGCCCCATCAATCCACCCTGTACGCCGCCGCATTCTCATAGACGGAGCTCTTTGCGATCACGTTCAGCATCCTCCCGGCGCAGGCCTGGAGATCGCCCAGGGTAATGGGACAGCTCACTTCCCCTTCCTTCGCGTCTACGGAACGTACAATCTCGTCCACATCCGCCTGACTGCCGGGCATAGTCAGGTCATTGCCCGCCCGGACACAGCCCGCCGCGTTGGAACAGCCGTACTTGAATTTCCGGCCCGGGTTCATCTCGATGCTTCCGGTGGTGCCCCAGTCGGTCATAATGATTCCCCCAAATCCCCATTCGTCCCTGGCGATGGCAGTCAGCAGGTCATAGCTGTTGGCAGTGTGGGTGCCGTTGATGAGGTTGTAGGAGGTCATGATGGACATGGGCTGGGATGTCTTCACCGCGATCTCAAAGCATTTCAGGTAAATCTCACGGATGGCCCGCTCGCCGATGTGGGCATTCACATGCATCCGGTTGTCCTCCTGGTTATTGAAGGCAAAATGTTTGATGGTGGTGCCCACGCCCCTGTGTTTCTGCACGCCCAGGGTGTCCGCCGCCGCGCAACAGCCCGCAACCAACGGATCTTCGGAATAATATTCGAAATTCCGTCCGCACAGGGGGTTCCTGTGGATGTTCATGCCCGGGGCAAGCCAGAGGGTGACGCCCAGTTCCTCCATCTCGCCGCCTACAATGTCCCCCGCTTCCTCGACTGCCTCCCTGTCCCAGGTCTGGGCCAGCAGGGTAGCGATGGGAATGGCGGTGCAGTACTGGTAATAGGTCACCGCGTCCTGGGGGATCTCAGTTTTCCTATTCTGTCCCAGAAGCATGCCAATCTCTGCCAGGGAGGAGTCCTCACTGCCGGGAATCAGGTTGCCGTCCCTGTCCGCTGAGAAATATCTGGACAGGCGCAGTCCCGCAGGGCCGTCCGCCAGAATCATGTTCCGGACGTTGCGGTCTTCGATCATCCTGGATGTGGTGTCTCCCGCTGCGCCGGGGCAGGCCGCCGAAGCCGCTCCAATGACGGAATTGCCTCCCATGCCGCCTCTGGCCGTTCCCACGCAAAGCTCGGCCATCTCCTCCACGGTCAGCTGTACCGTCAGTTCGTCCAAAGATGCCCTGCCGGACCGCACGTCGTCCATGGTCAGCTTCTCCTCCCGGGACGAAGCCAGGCGGGGATTTTCCTTTTGGTACACAGCCTCAATGCAGGGAACCGTCCCGGCATCGATGGAAATCCGGGGAGCGCTTTCCTTCTGTGCCTGTTCCCCTTCATAGGTGTAGGGAAGGGCCTCCCCGGCGGACAGGCTCTTCATTTCGCAGTCCAGGGTGAGGCGGTTGGAAAGCTTCTCCGTCACCGCCTCCCCGTCCAGTACCAGGACGGCCGCCACTATCGTGTTCCGGGAGCTATTGCCTACCCGTATGTAGTATTCCCCTTTTTCCAGAATCCAGGAAGCCGTTTCTTCATCATAGGATGCCATGCGCGGGGTGGGGAAGACGATTTTCAGGCACTGGGACTCTCCGGGGGCCAGTTCCTTTGTCTTGGCGTAAGCCGCAAGCTCCTGATAGGGTTTCTCCAGTTTCCCCTGGGGGGCGGAGTAGTAGGCCTGCACCACTTCTTTTCCCGTATACCGGCTTCCGGTGTTGGTCACCTTTACCTGTAAAGTGACATTTTCTCCGTCTGCCTCCACTTTTTCCGTCTCTGTCCGGAAGGTGGTGTAGGACAGTCCGAAGCCGAATGGATAGGCGGGAGCCACATTGAAAGTATCGAAATACCGATAACCAACGTAGATGCCTTCCTCATAATACTCGTCGTCCACATCGCCGTTCATGTGGCTGAATTTGGAAGCTCCGGGGTAGTCTTCGTAGTGCTCCGCCCAGGTTGCGGTAAGCTTGCCGCTGGGTGTCACTTTTCCGGTGAGCACGTCCGCCAGGGCATAGCCGCCGATATTGCCCGCCTGGCTCATCAGCAGGATGGCGTCAGCCCCTGACTCCCTGCGCAGGAATCCGGTATCGATGACGCTTCCCACATTCAGGATCAGAATCACCTGTTTAAAATGCGCCCGCAGTGTACGGATGGCCTCTTCCTCCTCCGGAAACAGGCTGTATTCCCCTGCCACCGGCCTTCTGTCCTTTCCTTCGCCGGAATTCCTGGCCAGGACGAACAGGGCCGTGTCTGTCTCCGCCTTCCGGCAGTCCTCCCCGGTCACCGGGGGGATGGGGGGCTCTTTGAAAGGATTGTCAAAAATGTAGAGGATGGGCATGCCGCCGCCCTTCTCCACAGCCGCTTTCATTTCCGCCCCGTAAGCCGCCTTGGCATCCGCCACAGCGGTATCGTAGCGGCCTAGCCAGTCCTTGGTGGTCACGGTAAAGCCTGCTTCCTCCAGGCCCTGCTCCACGTTCACCACAGACCTGCTGTTCACGTCCCCGGAGCCGGTGCCGCCCTTTACCGTCATCCTGCCGCCGTTGCCGAAGAGGGCGATGTTTCCCGTCTCTTTAAGGGGCAGGGCGCCGTTGTTGAAAGCAGTACCATGCCCTGGGAAGCAATCTTTCTGGCCCGCTCCATGTTATGTTTTTCCCGTTCGCTGATCTCCGGGGTGGTTGATGCAAAAAATTTTGCCATAATCTCTCCTATTCCAGTTCCGTCTCTGCACTACCATGCCCTTATCGGGGAGCAATTTGCATCTGCATTAGAGCGCATCTGCAAATTCTCCCGGGCATGTTCGTTCCGTGACTGTTTTTTCCAGTTCCGTCTCTGCACTACCATGCCCTTATCGGGGAGCAATTTGCATCTGCATTAGAGCGCATCTGCAAATTCTCCCGGGCATGTTCGTTCCGAGACTGTTTTTTTCCAGTTCCGTCTCTACACTTCCATACCCTGTTTTCTTAGTGCTGAATCTCCGGCTTCTGTTTTGCCATCATTCTGGCGAGCACCGGGCCCATGCACTTGCCAAGGACGGGCAACAGCTCGTGGTCAAAGTTCTCCTTTACCTGGCTCTCCCTGCCGATGACCAAAGTGTACTCGGTCTCCGGGGTGGAGGCGGGCCAGTTGGGCACCTCCGGGTTCTGGGGATTGCCGGTTCTGGCAAAGGCCATGACAGAATCGAAAATCAGCTTCTCCACCCGCTCAGTGACACCTTCCTCCTGGGTATAGGGCGCAAGCTCGGTGTTGTGGAAGAAATAAGGGATGTCTGCGCAGTGCCAGGGCGTACGTCCGCCGTCAAAATTCATATCCAGGTTGAACAGGTAAGACCATACGCCGCCACTGCAGTTTGCCCTGGCTTTGATGTACTCTATCTCCGGTCCCCGGAACATAAAATCCATAGTCATGATATCCACCGGGTTGCGTTCCGGGTAGGCTTTCTGAAACAGGTCAAGAAGCTCTCCCGCTTCTTCCTTTCCTACTTCCGCTTCCACATAGGCCATGCCTTCCTCTCTGGTCATCTCCGCTCTCCTGTAGGGGGTGGGGGCAAAGGAGCCGAACTCTCCGAACACGCTTCCCACCATCATGGGTACATGCTCCGTCTCCCTGCGGAAGCCGTTGGCCACAGGCTCTCCCGCATAGAAGGCGTTTTTGAAAGGCGATCCGCCCACATACTCGCCGGCCTGCTCCAGTGCGGGCTTTACCTTGTTGTAGGCTGCCGCCAGGGCGTCGTAGGGCACAGTCTCCAAAGCCTTCACGTCTTCCACCTTAAGCTCTTCCATCAATGCCCTGCCCAGTTTCCCGCCGCTTCCCGTGCAGTCTGCCAGGGAGCCGCCGATGACGCCGCTCATATTGATGCCCTTGGCAAACAGGCCGTCCGCCGCCGGGGTCTGGAGCAAAGTGGTCACTTTTGCACCTCCTCCGGACTGTCCGAAGATGGTCACATTCTCCGGATCTCCGCCGAAGCTTTCGATATTTTCATGAATCCATTTCAGGGCCGCCACCAGGTCATCAGTTCCCGCATTGCCGGAGTTGACGTACTCCTCTCCGAAGGGGGACAGGTCACAGTAGCCCAGGACATTGAGCCTGTGGTTCACGGACACTACCACCACCCGGCCCAGTTTGCACATGTTCCCGCCCTCGTAGGCAACCTGCTCGATGGAAGATCCCGCAAAGAATCCGCCGCCGTGAAGCCATACCATGACGGGGCGTTTGCCTGTGTCCAGTCCCGGGCTCCAGATATTCAGGTTCTGGCAGTCCTCGTTCATGACCCAGAACCGGTGGGGCACCATCAGCTCGCCGCCGGGCTTGCCCAGATCCATAAGGGGACACACATAGCCGTAGCTTGTGGCCTGGAACACGCCCTCCCAGGGCTCTACCGGCTCGGGCGCATGGAAGCGCTTTGCCTTGGCGTAGGGGATTCCTTTAAAGATGTACATGTCGTCATAGAAGTAGCCACGCACCTTTCCTTTGTCGGTGTCCACCACGGCTGTCTGCTCGTCGTAGATGAATTTTTTCTCCATAAGTTACTGCCTCCGTTTCTTTATTTTGCTCCCTATACTGTCTTTTTGCCTGCCGCACGTCTTTCAGATAAACATATTTTAACCCATTTTGCGTGGATGTGCAATTCCGGAAAGGGAACTTTTTCCGCGCGGATCATGCCGTAACTCGGATCACTCTCGCCAAATAATTCAATTCAGCTATTCCATTTTTTGTAAAATGCTGTATACTGTTCCTGTTAGGGATTTCTCTTTTTTCCTAATCGGAAAGTCGTCGCCAGACGGACATGGAATCAGCAAAGTGCCGAAGGCACTATTTTATGCGCTTGTTTTCAGGGGGAAATACACCGGAAACAGCCGGAAACGGGAACCGTACACAGGGAGGATAACATGAGAAACCAATATAACAAGACCATCACAGCCTGCTTTCTGGGATATATCTCCCAGGCCATCATCGTCAATTTTACCCCGCTGCTGTTTTTATTTTTTCAGAGGAGCTACCAGATTCCGCTTTCCCGGATTACGTTGCTGGTGACGCTTAACTTCGGAGTGCAGCTGCTGACGGATCTTTGCTCCGTAGGATTTATCGACAAAATAGGATATCGTGCATCGTTGATTATAGCCCACCTCTTTTCGGCATTAGGGCTGATTTTCCTGACCGTTTTACCGGAAGTCCTGCCGTCGCCCTTTGCCGGAATTTTGGTTTCCGTCATGGTTTACGCGGTGGGCGGAGGACTTCTGGAGGTTCTGGTGAGCCCGGTGGTGGAAGCCTGCCCATCTGACAATAAAGAGAAGACGATGAGCATGCTACATTCCTTTTACTGTTGGGGGCATGCGGGGGTGGTGCTGATTTCAACCCTGTTTTTCCATGTGGCCGGCATTGAGAACTGGAAGACCCTGGCAGTGGTCTGGGCGCTGATTCCCATCGGAAATGCCGTTGCCTTTGCCAAAGTCCCCATTGCTTCCCTCATGGAAGAGGGAGAGAAGGGGCTTTCGTTAAAAGAACTGTTCCGGATGAAGCTCTTCTGGGTATTGATGATTATGATGATATGCGCAGGGGCAAGCGAACAGGCCATCAGCCAGTGGGCTTCCACCTTTGCGGAGAAAGGACTGGGTATCTCCAAAACGGCGGGCGATCTGGCCGGGCCCATGGCCTTCGCGATTCTGATGGGGACATCCCGGATGTTTTATGGAAAATACGGCGATAAGATTCACCTGGACCGCTTTATGATTTACAGCAGCTGCCTGTGTATTCTGGCTTATTTAGGGATCGCCCTTTTCCCGGTTCCGCAGCTGAGTCTGGCCGCCTGCGCCCTCTGCGGCCTGTCGGTGGGAATTATGTGGCCGGGTACCTTCAGCAAGGCAGCCGCGGCGCTGCCGAAAGGGGGGACGGCCATGTTCGCGCTGCTTGCTTTAGGCGGGGATGTGGGCTGTTCCAG
>CAJTSY010000112.1:0-1475 GCA_910578995.1 uncultured Acetatifactor sp. | reverse complement strand
ATTCCAGTCTTCACCCTCTATTTGACGCCATATTCATAGTCTTCCCAGATTTCGATTTTATTTCCATCCAAATCATAAAAGAAAAAAGAGCACCCTTATTTTTAACGTAATTTACAAATTCCGCCCCTCTGTCGTATTCTGCCAGTTCCTCCGCGGAAATATCGCCGGAGTTTCCAAAAAGGGTTGACAAACCGCCCAAACCGCGCTATTCTTGTGCTTACAGAAAGAAAGGCTGTGAAGAGAAGAGTAAGCGGTTAGATAAGCCACAGAGAGCCTGGACCGGTGGAAACAGGCGCCCAAGGAACCGCCCAAAATGGTCTCGGAGCCGCGTACCGAAGCCCCCGGCCAAGGCTACGACGGGTGCACCCGTTACAGTGACAGGCTGTCGACGAATCATTTCTCGTCCGCAGTTGGTAAGGCTCATGCCGCGAGGCATGGGTGAATTTAGGGTGGTAACACGAAGCGTAGAAATCGTTATTGAAAACAATTCCTTGCTCTCGTCCCTGAAAAAGAAATTTTTCAGGAAGGAGGGCTTTTTTGATGGAGAAAATGACATAAGTGTGAAAGGAAAGAGCCTGGAGGCGGGCTTGGAAGACAGATGTATCACAGGAAACCTCCATGCAAAAAGCCCCCGGGACAGGCTTGACTGCTCAGTGTGCCGTCTATGGAAAGTCGGTTTGGCGCACAGCAGTCTCTGAATTTCATACAAAAGAGCACGAAACACCTCGCGGTTTCCGCAGGCACGTTACAAGACTTTCACAAAAATAATAGAAATGAGGTATAAAATGAGAAATATATTAATCGGCGGGGCATGGCCCTACGCAAACGGCTCCCTGCACATCGGACACATCGCAGGGCTGCTGCCAGGGGACGTACTGGCCAGGTACCACAGGGCGGCAGGCGACAATGTATATTTTGTATCGGGAAGCGACTGCCACGGGACGCCCGTGGCAATCCGGGCGAGGCAGGAGAACAAAAGCCCCCGGGAAATCAGTGATTTTTACCATGAAGAATTTACGGACTGTTTTCGGAAACTGGGCTTCAGCTACGATGTCTATACGAAGACCTCCTCTGAAGGACACAAACGCTTTGTAACGGAATTTCACAGAAAATTGTATGAGAGCGCGTATGTCTACGAAAAGGAAGCGCCCCAGGCCTATTGCCGGGACTGCGGCTCTTTCCTGGCAGACCGCTTCGTATTAGGAAAATGCCCCCGGTGCGGCAGTGATGCCAGGGGCGATCAGTGCGATGCCTGCGGCGCGGTACTGGAACCGGAAAATCTCCTGGAGCCTGTGTGCGCCTCCTGCGGAAAGCCCATAGATTTCCGCAGGGCAAAGCATCTCTACATCGCCGTTTCCCGCCTGGAAAGACAGCTCCGGGATCTGGTGGACAGCCATCCCCAGTGGCGGAAAAATGCTGTCGCCTTTACAAACAAATATATCCGGGACGGCCTGCGGGACCGCGCCCTGACCAGG
>CAJTSY010000111.1:2487-12881 GCA_910578995.1 uncultured Acetatifactor sp. | reverse complement strand
TGTTCAGCCGACCGCTGGGCTTTGGTCGGCAGGCTCATGATTCCGAGAGCCTATATATTTTCATAATTACATATTTTTATTTTAAGGACGTCCGATATGGGAATATATGGTAAAAAAACTGGAACACGGGTAATTTTTGAAGGTTTTATCCAGAGTGGTATCCGGAAAGAAATGTTGGTTCATAAAACGCGGGCGGTTGTGGCGAGTGAGCAGTAACCGAGCAAACAACGGTAACTTAAATCTTGCAGTATCACCGAAAACATGATACCATGAACACAGCAGCGTTTACAGTGAATGGCCATCCGGCTGATTCCTGCCTGGAATGCCTTTCCGGTTCCGGGGTTCGCGCAGTACAGGGAAAACAGACACTGGAGATACGATTTTACGGCAAAGGACAAAGGTTAAACAGGGTAAGCTTATGTTGGAAAAAGGACTGCAGGAAGAATTTATCAGTATCATCAGGGAGGAACTGGTTCCGGCCATGGGGTGTACGGAGCCCATCGCACTGGCCTATGCAGCGGCGAAGGGCAGAGAAGTCCTGGGCTGTGAGCCGGAGAAAATCGCAGCGAAATGTTCCGGAAATATGATAAAAAATGTACGTTGTGTCACTATTCCGAACTCGGGAGGCCTGACAGGGATCGAGACTGCCTGCATTTTAGGGAGCGTGGCAGGAGATTCGGATGCCGGGATGGAAGTGCTTGAGAAGGCGGATGATGCCGGAAGGAGCCGTACGAAGCAGCTTCTGGAACAGGGCTGCTGCAGCGTGGAATTCCTGGATTCCGAGATACCGCTGCATTTTATCATAGAGCTGTCCGGCGGAGGACATACTGTGGAGGTGGAGGTAAGGCATATCCACACCAATATTGTTTCCATCAAAAAAGACGGCCGCACAGTGTTTGAGAAGGCGAAGGAACTGGCGGACAAAGGATATTCCACAGACCGCACAAAGCTTTCCCTGGAGAGCATCAAGACCTTTGCGGATGAGGTGGACCTGGCGCTTGTGAGGGATGTCTACGAGCGGCAGATCCGTTACAACATGGACATTGCCTACGAAGGAATTTCCGGCAATTACGGCCTGGGGATAGGCAGGGTGATCCGGGAATCCTACGCGGACGGCATCGTCACCCGGATGAAGGCCTATGCCGCGGCGGCGTCGGAAGCCCGCATGGGCGGCTGCGACATGCCGGTCATCATCAATTCGGGAAGCGGAAATCAGGGCATCGCCTCCTCGGTTCCCGTAATCATCTATGCCAGGGAGAAAAATATCCCTTCGGAAAAACTATACCGGGCGCTGATCTTTTCCAGTCTTATGACGATTTACCAGAAGGAATTTATCGGAAAGTTGTCTGCCTTCTGCGGGGCTGTCTCCGCATCCTGTGCCTCGGCTGCGGCCATCACCTATATGGTGGGCGGAAGCATTGGCCAGATTAAGGCAACCATCGACAATACCCTGGCCAACATTCCGGGCATCATCTGCGACGGGGCCAAGATTTCCTGCGCGGCCAAGATTGCTTCCAGTATCGACGCATCCATGATGGCCCATCATCTGGCCATGCAGGACAAGCAGTACGCGGCTTACACCGGTATTTTAAAGGAAAATGCAGGGGAGACCATCAGCTGTGTGGGGTATATCGGCAAAGTGGGCATGCACCAGACGGATAAGGAAATCATCAAGATGATGCTGGAGTAAGAGAAGGATTTCGAAACTGGTTTCCGGTAGACGGCGAATGGGCTTGCGTGTTTTAAACATGCAGGCCCTTAGATTTATGGAAGGGATTAGACAAAATGGTTTTGCTTACAGGCAGCTGCCGCTATTGCATTGCAGAAGTGGCGAGTTGCAGGGAAAAGAAAATGTTGCAGAATCCGGTGATTTAGGGTATAGTGTGAAAAAGAACATTTTGCCATCCTGGATTATGTCTGCAAAAGCGGACAGACAGGGTTGGTGTGGCAGGAAATATGACGGAAAATCAGAAAGGACAAAGGGACGGAACATGAAAAAGATACTGGATTTATTATCGGAAGAAATGGGAAAGGCATTCGAGGCGGCGGGCTACGACGCTTCCCTGGGAAGGGTGACCCTGTCCAACCGGCCTGACCTGTGCGAATATCAGTGCAACGGCGCCATGGCGGGGGCGAAGAAATATAAGAAAGCCCCTGTCATGATCGCAAACGCAGTGGCGGAAAAACTGAAGGGAAGCGCAGTTTTCAAAGAGGCGGCGGCAGTGGCCCCGGGCTTCCTGAACCTGAAGCTTTCGGAAGGCTTTCTTCTGAACCTGGTGGAGTCCATGCGGACGGAGACGAAATTCGGACTGGAAATGCCGGAAAAACCAAAGAAAATCATGATTGACTACGGCGGAGCCAATGTGGCCAAGCCCCTCCATGTGGGACATTTGCGCCCTGCCATCATCGGTGAGAGTATCAAACGCATCAGCCGCTACGCGGGCCATGAGGTCATCGGCGACGTGCACCTGGGAGACTGGGGCACCCCCATCGGCATGGTGATCACGGAGCTGAAGGAGCGCAAGCCGGACCTGGTGTATTTTGACGAAAACTATCAGGGCGAGTACCCCAAGGAAACGCCCATCACCGAGGCGGAATTCGCGGAGATTTATCCCCTGGCAAGCGCAAAATCCAAGGAGGATCCGGAGTTTAAGGCCAGGGCCCTGGAAGCCACCCGGAAGTTCCAGCAGGGCGTGCCGGGATACCGGGCCCTGTGGAAGCATATCGTGGACGTGTCCAAGGTGGATCTGAAGCGGAATTACGACAGCCTGCATGTGGAGTTTGACCTGTGGAAGGGCGAGAGCGATGTGAATGACCTGATTCCGGAGATGGTTGCCTACATGAAGGAGGGCGGATGGGCCTATATCAGCGACGGCGCCCTGGTGGTGGACGTGAAGGAGGAGACCGACACCAAGGAAGTGCCCCCCTGCATGATTTTAAAATCCGACGGCGCCTCCCTGTACAATACCACGGATCTGGC
Organism: uncultured Acetatifactor sp.; assembly: GCA_910578995.1. GTDB lineage: Bacteria > Bacillota > Clostridia > Lachnospirales > Lachnospiraceae > Acetatifactor. The sequence goes on along the minus strand of CAJTSY010000111.1, from coordinate 9,901 downwards.
TACCATCATGGAGCGGATGCGCCTGTATGACCCGGACGAGATCATCTATATCACGGATAAGCGTCAGGATCTGTACTTTGAACAGGTATTCCGCTGCGCCCGCAAGACAAAGCTTGTGAAGCCGGAAACGGTGCTGAAGTTTTTAGGCCACGGCACCATGAACGGCAGCGACGGCAAACCCTTCAAGACCAGGGATGGCGGCGTTATGCGCCTGGATAACCTGGTGCGTGAGACACAGGAGGAGATGTACCGCAAGATCCGGGAAGGCCGGGAGATGCCCGAGGAGGAGGCGAAGGCCGTGGCGGACATCGTGGCCCTTTCCGCCCTGAAATACGGGGATCTGTCCAACCAGGCTGCCAAGGATTACGTGTTTGATATCGACAGGTTTACCTCCTTTGAAGGGGATACCGGGCCTTATATTCTGTATACGGTTGTGCGTATTAAATCAATCTTAAATAAGTACAAAGAGCAGGGAGGAAAACTGGAAGGCCTGACGCTCTTGGAGGCGGGAGGCGGTTCCGAGAAGGAACTGGAGATGGCCCTGGTGCAGTTCAATACCATGACACAGAACGCCGCCGATGAGATCGCACCCCACAAGGTATGCGCCTATATCTATGACCTGGCCAACGCCTTCAACCATTTTTACCATGAGACCAAGATCCTGGGGGAGGAAGACGCGGCAAGGCGGGAGAGCCTGATCGCATTGCTCGGGCTGACCAGGGACGTGCTGGAGACCTGCATCGATCTGCTGGGATTTGAGGCGCCGGAGAAGATGTAAGGTTCTGTTCAGGAATTTATAGACTCGTGATGGTAAGGTAAGAGGGCAAAGTAAAAAGGAATGCTCCTGCCATCTATGATACGGTTGTAAGAATATCACTGTGCGGAAATGGGGGAAGCGCTTGAAAAATTTACGGAATAGACAGGAGATTTGAGAGCAAATCCTGGAACATGAGGGTAGAATCGTCAGCGAAACAGAAGAGGAGGTAAGGATGCTCTGGAGGAATATGTGAAGGGGGTATGTGACTTTCCTTTCCGGGCCGCTTTGGACGGTGAGAGTGTCACCGCATGGGCCTGGGCAGGACCCTGTACAGCAGAGACGAACAGTTCTTTCTGGAAAAGGGATGTAAGTATGCCATGGTGGAGACATTGAGCGAGAGGGTTGATTATGCGCCTTATGAAAAAACCCGTCTTTTTTATGGGAGCGCGGGTTTTGAGCCCCTGATCACGCTGACGGAGATGTGGGATGAGAACAATCCCTGCCTGATCATGATAAAGCCTTTGGCGCTGTAACCTCCGGACAGGGAAAGGAGAATTGACCATGAAAAAACGTATTGCGCTGATTATTTCTGTTATGCTCCTATTTGGCGTAACTGGCTGTATGCGGTCAAACAGCCCGGCGTCAGTGGAAGATCTTCCGGACAACTATAGTCAGGAATACCCGACACCATTGGAAGAACTTCCTGACGATTATAGCCTGGAGCAGGCGAAAGAAGACGGCTGTGTGACTCATGAAGACGGGAATGTAACACAAGGCAAGGAAATATTCGAGGCATTCTTCCGCAGGACCGCGTCAGGGAAAGCGGCCCAGGTCAGGCTCGCTGACTATTACACGCTGGGAGACCCCTCCGGATATGATCCGGAATACTATGAATCTGTCAAAGATGATTATCCATGCCTGTATATTCAGGATCTGTCTTTTGACGGGGAAAAATATACAATCCGCTGGTACGAGGACGGAGAGGAGATCATCAGGAACTATTCCTGCCTTATGAAATATGAAGGGCCGGCGGAAAGCAGGGACGCAATATACCAGTCCTACATAAGGTATGTATTGACAAATGACGACAGCGTCACATGGCAGGAGCTGATATACGGATTAACCAGTTCCCAATTGGGAGACTATATTGACCACAAAAGCGTCTGCACCGAGTATATATATGAGTGAAATGATACTTGCGAAATCACGCACGAAAGCATTTGCCAGACAATAGGGGTGTGAATGCCGAAAGGCCGTTTGCCAAAACCTGTGTCTCCTTTCTCTGTTCCCTGGGGCGCCTGATCTATCCATGGGACAGAATTTCCGGAAAAAGAGAGAGGGGTTAGTGGACAGGATCCAACCCTGACTTTTCTAAATTCCTTCTTGTAAAGAGTAGGGTGATATGATATTATGAAGACGGAAAAATCATAGAAGCGGCTGGCGGCTGCTTTTTTGAAAAGACTGTAAATTCCACAAAGCATATCACAAAAAAGAACGTCCAGAGGTAAATCCCCGATCACAGCGGACGTTCCGCAGGCATAAGGGACACAATGAACAACATCTGCCATGACATTTTCAGGGCCATCCACGAGGGAAAATGGCTGAAGATAGAATACCGCAACAGGGAGGCGCAGATCACGCGATACTGGATCGGCATCCGGGATCTGGATCCGAAGAAGCGCAGCCTCTCGGTGGACGGCCTGCACCTTGTCAGATTTACCACAGATTCTTACGACTTTATCTACATCGATTCCATCCTGTCCTCCCAGATCGTGGAGGGCTCTTACTGTCCGGTCAATGAGAGACTGGTTCGGGATATATCCTTAAATCCGCACAAATATAAACAGCTGTTCGGCAATGCCGCAAACCTCAAGATTCTGACCTATCTGGAGATGTGCAACCGCATGGATACCGTACCTTACCACTCGGACTTTGCCCTGGTGCGCTATCTGGACAGGGAGACCTTCGCGGGGGACGGCTATCATCTGGACGAGGAGCAGTTCCGCACATTGGTACGGCATTTCAGCCATAAAAATTCCGAGATGTCGGGAAAACGGCGAAAGGACGGGCGGCTCTCCTTTCAGCAGCTAGCCATGAACGTGCTGAGCATCCACACGGCAAGGGGGCTGTACGTCCTGGCCTGCCGCAGGCTTCTTCTGGATGTGAAGCAGCGGCTCCTGCGCCCCGAGGAGGAGATCACGGTCTGCACGGAATACCGGTACGGCGATACGAAGGAAAGCATCCGCCGGTATCTGGACGGAGACGAGTACGCCCTTCTGGAGGATTTCGAGAAGAACCAGGAGAAGATCAAGGACTGTGTGGCGGGGCATGCCAGGAATGCCCTGGAAGTGGACGATATGCCCTATATCATCGGCATGGGCATGGACATCGCCCTGGATCTGCATTCCGAATACCAGGCGCTGCTGAAGCGATATCAGGCGGGGCAGGCCGCCGTTCCCATCCGGGCGTTCTTCGGGGATCTGCTGAACCGCCCGGTGAGGAGGAAAAATTACCCCATCGCCCTTCTGGACCGGCAGGTGAACCTGGATCAGCTGCTTGCCATCCACAATGCCATGAAATACCCCGTGGCCTACATCCAGGGCCCTCCCGGCACCGGCAAGACCAACACCATCCTGAATACCATCCTCACGGCCTTCTTCAACGGGAGAACCGTGCTTTTTGCTTCCTATAACAATCACCCCATCAACACCGTGTTCGAGAAGCTGACGGCCCTGGAATACGCCGGTCAGGCTATCCCCTTCCCGGTGCTGCGCCTGGGAAACGTGGACAAGGTGCGGGAGGCGCTTGCCTACATGGGGGATCTGTACCGTCTGGTCCAGGATATCAAGGTGTTCGAGGGAACCCTGGACAGGAAGAAGGACGACCGGGCAACCCGCGCAGGGCAGCTTTCCGGCCTGCTGAAGAAATACGAGGAAGTGCTGGACTTAAAAGAGAGGGAGGAGACCCTGAGCCGCCTGCTGGAATACCAGGAGGGAAAGGGCGGCTCCCCCCAGATGCTCCCCTTCCAGGCGGATCTCCAGGGGCGGCAGCTGCAGCAGGTGCGCGCGGGCATCGAGAAAGCGGGGGAAATCACGGACAGGGACGCCTTTGCCCTTCTGGACGACGAGCAGGAGGAACTGCGGAAATACCTCTACTACACCTCCGCCCGCTACCTCAAGAAGCTGGGGCAGGAGCGGTTTTCGGAATTGCGGCAAATTTTATTCAATACGGAAGAAAAGGAACAGGCGGCAGCCTTCAACCGGTATCTGGGCGAGACGAAGCACCTGAAGCTGCTGCAGGAGGTTTTCCCGGTGATCATTACCACCTGTATCTCCGCCCACAGACTGGGGGAGCCGGAGCCCTCCTTCGACATGGTCATCATGGACGAAGCCAGCCAGTGCAATACGGCGGTGTCTCTGGTACCCATCCTGCGGGGGGAGAACCTGATGCTGGTGGGGGATCCACAGCAGTTAAACCCTGTCATTCTGTTGGACGAGCTTCCCAACCGGAGGCTGCGGAAGAAATACCATGTGACGGAAGAGTACGACTACCGGGAGAATTCCATTTACAAAACCTTCCTGGCCTGCGACGCGGTGAGCGATGAAGTCCTCCTGCGCAGCCATTACCGCTGCCATGAGAAGATCATCCAGTTCAACAACCGGAAATACTACAATTCCAGGCTGCTGATCTGCTCCGAAAGCACGGAATCCCGTCCTCTGGTATACGTGGATGTGAAAAATGAAGGCGCCCCCCTGAAAAATACCGCCCCGGAGGAGATAGTCCAGATTGTCCGCTTCGCCTGCGGCAACCGGGACAAAAGTATCGGCGTGATCACGCCCTTCGTGAACCAGCGCAGGCTTATCGAGGAGGCCCTGAAGCGGGAGAAGCTGCAGAACGTCTCCTGCGGCACCGTCCACGCCTTCCAGGGGGATGAGAAGGACGTAGTCCTTTTTTCCACAGCCATCACGGATCAGACTCAGGCAGGCACCTACCAGTGGCTGAAGAACAACAAGGAACTGATTAATGTGGCGACATCCCGGGCCAGAGACCGGCTTATCGTGCTCTCTGACTCCGCGAACCTGAACCGCCTTCACGGACTCTGCGGGAACCAGGGGGAGGACGACCTCTTCGAGCTGGTGGAATATGTGAGGAAGAGCGGCCAGTCCCAGGTCACACGGAAGCTGGCCAACTCCAGGGCCCTGGGAGTGAAGCCCTTCACCAATGCCACGGAGGAGGCCTTCCTGGAGAACCTGAACCATGCCCTGGAGAATATCTGGCTCTCCCAGAACCGCTTCGCCATCCGCAAGGGGGTGGAAGTGGGGGAGGTGCTGCCGGATGACGGGGGTGGCGGGTACGGAGACCTGTTCTATTCCGGGAAATTTGACTTCGTGGTGTACGAGAAGCAGGGACGGGCAGATACGCCGGTGCTTGCCATCGAGCTGGACGGCAAGGAACATTTTGAGGACGATGTGGTAAAGCTCCGGGACAGGAAGAAGGAGGAGATCTGCGCGGCCAGTCATCTGCAGGTGATCCGGGTGGAGAATTCCTATGCCAGGCGGTACAGCCATATCAAGGAGATTTTGCTGAACTATTTCAAGGTGCGGCATTGATGAAGCAGCGAAATACTGGTCTATTCGTATTGCATAAATTCATTTTGACCATGAATCGTAACGTTGTGAATAGATATTTTCCAGGAATTTGCTGAAAGTTTTTGCATGGTTGGAGAATATCTGATACAATAAATGTAAAGCATGACGGAGGAAGTGTGTGTTTTACCGTTTTGCGGATTTTGCAAATCATTATCCTCTCAGGCTGAAAGCAGATGAATTTATGTATGACAATTTCTGCCGTCTGGGGGGAAAACCAAAAGAAAAGCATCCGTTATCTTTTGTGCTGTAGGGGAGTGCATACCTGGATAACTGGTTTGGAAAGGGAATGTCATACAGCGTGAAGTTAAGTGAAATACCTCCCGATAGTGTGAGCTTTTCATGGGGGAACAGCTGTGCCCAATATGGAAAAGAGGGGAAGATCCGGATGTTTACAGAAGAACAGTTATTGGAGCAGATAAATGACTTTGGCGGCACGGAAGATTTTATGGAATATGTTTCGCAGCATGTTTCCTACATTGAAGTGCAGCTGTGGGATGATTCTGTAATTGAACAAAATAGATTTTTGCCGGTTCCGGTTTGTCCGGGTTAGGTGGGAATAAGGGTAAAATGTAGTCGGAGGCTGAATAAGGGGGCAGACCGGGAATGGGTTGGAAATTAAAGGTATCAGGATACGGGAAGATAGAAAGCGCAGAAGTGGAGACGGCGCCGCTGACCCTTTTTGTGGGCGATAATAACAGTGGGAAGAGCTATCTGATGTCCCTGCTGTGGGGGATTCGAAATCTGGGCGTTGAGTTGTTATATGGCAATGAAAGTGAGCTGAGGACAGCAGCTGAGGACAGATTGCTGTGTTGGGTGAAAGAACAGGTGAAAGCAGCCAGGGAGCAGGGAGAACATATTGTTCAGGTCAGCGAGATAAGAAATGATCTGCAGACTGTCCTGCAGGAGAGAGTTAATCGGAATAAAGATAAATTTATAAAGGCCATTTTTAACAGCCAGGATGTGGAAATAAAAGAAATGCGAATCGAGCTGAAAGGGTTGACAGACATCTCTCTGAAATTCAGATTTCAGCATCTTGGCAAAGGGATGATCATAGCATTATCAAACAGAAAAAAATCAGAAACAGGTCTGTTTCTGACAGAAAAAGAACAAAAGGCAGGAATATTAAAAGAAGAAAGTTATAGATATTTTGTCAATCAATTATTTGCTCTGATGTTAAATGATTCTGGTCTGGCAATACCCAACGGGGAAATATACTTTCCGGCAGCAAGAACAGGTTTTATGCTGACCAAAGATATCATCAACAAAGCAGGAAGACGGGCGGCCTTTAATGTTGCGGAGCAGCAGGAGGGCATGGCTCCTTTTGTAAGGCCCATTAATCAGTTTCTGGATGTAATAAATGACTTGACACTGGAAGGTGAAAGTAATAAAAATTTTGCAGAAGTCGTGCAATATCTGGAGAACGGTATGGCTGATGGGATAGTTGAGATGAGTTCACTTCCCAATAAAGAAGCAATGTATGTCCCCAATGGGAAAAGTACAGGAATGCCTTTGAGAATAGCATCTGCGGTGGTGACGGAATTATCGCCGCTAATCTTAATATTAAAGCATAAAAATGTGGTGAGTTCCCTGTTTTACGAGGAACCGGAAATGTGCCTCCACCCGCAATTACAGCAGAAAATGGCAAGAGTTTTATGCCAGTTGGCCAACGCCGGAGTACAGATGAATGTCACTACTCACAGCGATATCATTTTACAGCACATCAACAACATGATTCGTCTGTCCGGCAGGGAAGACAGAGAGGAAATATGCCGGCAGTTCGGGTATACAGCCGTCGATTTACTGCGTCCGGATCAGGTGAAGGTCTATCAGCTGACAGCGGAAGCGGGAGCAAAGACGAAAGTGGAAGAACTAAGCTGCGGAGAAAACGGCTTTGCGGTTCCGACATTCAATAATGCATTGGACCGGATCATGGATGAGGCATATGTAATTCAGGAGTAAGATACTATGGGGGATTGTAAAAGGGAATTCGTGATAAAGGATTTGATGG
>CAJTSY010000111.1:0-2387 GCA_910578995.1 uncultured Acetatifactor sp. | reverse complement strand
ACAAGCTCACCAACAAGAATACATAAGGAGAAAGCCATGGCAACCTGGGTAAGCCATTTAATGATAGCGGACAGCGTACTGCAGAGATTTCCGGAACTGGACAGACACGGTTTCTGTGTGGGAAACATAGCCCCGGACTGCAATGTGGAAAATGAGGACTGGAGCAGCTTTACCCCATCCCGCGAAGTGACCCATTGGATGACCGGCAGGCGGAAAAAGGCTTCCGACTGTGACCGCTTTTATGTGGAATACATTGAAAAAAGAAGACAGGATATCAGGACGAATGAGGAATATTCCTTTCTTCTGGGGTATTACGCCCACCTGATAACAGATGCCGAATTCCAGAGGTTCATCCGGGATGAAGAGCGGGTTGCCTGCGCCTGGAAGCGTATCCTGGAGCATCCCGTTTTAGCGGAAAAGGCATCGGGAATGCCCGGGGACTGGGATTCCATCAAGAAGCTTTTTGCGAAAGACGACAGGATGAAGGACATTTACTCCATAGAGGCGGAGTACCTGGAACATCACCCGGAATCAGGGTATTTTACAGAGATTTTAAATCTGAAGACATTTCCGCGTTATATCGATTACCTTCCGGAAGGAGCGATTGTCCGGAAGATAGGCGTTATGGGATATCTTCCGCGTAAAGAAGCGGGAGAATACCCCTGTCTGGCAATGACAAAGGACGAATACCTGTACTTTACGCACAGAGCCACAGAACTGGTTATTCAGGCGATTGCCGGGGCAGTGCAATAAATGGGGCAGGTACGAAAAAAGGCTTTTGTGGGATATACCCTGGCAAAGCGGGTAGCCGACGAGAAATTGAGCACGAAATTTTTAGAACGGAAAACCAGGCCCCACCTTACTCTGGCCTGCTACAATGATGTGGATGAGGAAAAATGTATCTTACTATTAAGGAAGTATGCTTCCCGTCAGAGACAAATGCCCGCATATATTGGCTCTGTAGGAATGTTTCCCGACACGGGGACAATTTTCGCGTCACCGGTCATGAATGAAAGCATGTACCGGTTTCATAGAGAAGTGTATGAATGTTTCAAAGACTTTGACACTGTCGGATGGGAATGGTACCGGAGTTTCGGAAGATGAGCGGCAGTTTCGCGTCTATAGGATTGGTAAAAATAACCTTTCCTGTGGAAGAAATATTTACCGTTGAATTAGAAGCCTGAATTAATAAACTGCGCTCAGGGCTGTGGCAAATGTTTTTGACCGTGAGTAAATATGACCATCAGGAAAGGAAGTGGCATGATGACATCAGCGTTGCAATTACAACCGGAAGGTATCACCCTGGAGCAATACGAAGCGTTGCCGGAGAGCAGGAGGGCGGAGGTCTTTGAGGGCGTAATTTATGATATGGCCAGTCCGTCACAGATACATCAGACATTATCCATGGAATTGTCAAATATTCTCTATAACCATGTCAAAAACAAAAAGGGCACATGCCGGGTATTCAGTGCGCCCTTTGATGTAAAGCTGTCCGACAGGCCTCTTACAATTGTTCAGCCTGACATTATGGTTATCTGTGACAGGGATAAATTGGATGGGAAACGCTGTAACGGTGCCCCGGATTTCGTCATTGAGATTGTTTCCCCGGGGAATCCGGCAGATGATTATATCCGGAAAGCGTATTACTACCAAATTTACGGTGTCCGCGAATACTGGATCGTGGATCCGAAGCGCCGTATGGTTACGGTCAACTATTTCGAGGGAGGCCTTATCAATGTGGCATACAGCTTTGACGCCACTGTCAAGGTGAATATATATACCGATTTATACATTAATTTCTCTGATGTTGCCGATTTGCTAAATATTTAAAGAAGTCAGTATAAGGATAAAGCTATGGCGGCACGGGCAGAACTATACTTGCAGGGTGCAAATGAAAGTTAAATTATAAGGAGGAAGACTACATGAAAATTGTCATCATCGGCGGCGTGGCCGCCGGAACGAAGGCAGCTGCAAAGCTGAAACGGGAGAACTCCAATGACGAAATCGTCATCTACACCAAAGGAAAGGACATATCCTACGCCGGGTGCGGCCTTCCCTACTATATCGGCGGAGCCATCGAAACGGAAGGGGAGCTGATTGTGAATACCCCTGCCAAATTCATGGGCCTTACAGGTACCACGGTACATACCCAAAGCGAAGCGGTGGCGGTTGACCCTGCAGCGAAGACGATTTCCGTCCGGTACAGCGGGATGGAAGCCAGTACTGCGGCGCAGCAGGGGAAGGCTGCAGGAGCGGACAATACGGGAGAGCAGGGACAGCCCACAGAAACCGTCCGCTACGACAAACTCATCATCGCCGTAGGCGCGGAGCCCTCCGTCCCCCCTGTGGAAGGCACAAAGCTTCCCGGCGTGTTCACCGTGCGCACG
>CAJTSY010000110.1:10423-13279 GCA_910578995.1 uncultured Acetatifactor sp. | reverse complement strand
CGGGCATCCCATCTACAATGCCGCCCCGCCCGAGCCGCCCCGGGAGAGGGAGCTTCTTTCCATTGCCCTGGTGCTGCAGTTTCTCTGCGATTTTGCCGGAATCGAGGGCAGGGGGGCAAAGGAGGAAAGCTTGAAACGTGCGGAGGCCCGGCTTGGGAGCCCCCTGCCGCTTCCCATAGCGGAATTTTACCGCTTCCTGCCCGGCAGGTTTTATGCAAGCTGCAATGTGCTGCGCCCCCTGTCCGGCCTGAAGCCCACAAAGGACGGCAGACTGAATTTCCTGGAGGAAAATCAGGCGATGTACCACTGGGCGGCGGAGCTGAACAGTCCTTTTCTATACCGCCGCGCCAATGACGGGGATTCCGAGTGGAGTGCGCATGGCATTTTGGACGGGTTCCTGGCGGCGGAATTCCTGTGGGCGCTGGCCTGTGACGAGGAGCTGGGACTGGCCTTGTGGGAATTCCCGGATTTTGAGCCGGAGATGCTGGAGGAGGGCGGGAAGCTGAAAGCCTGCCTGTCCCCCATCGCAGGCATTACGGAGCAGATTGCCCAGGGCAACACCCGGAAGCTTTATCAGGCCATGGAGGGGTAGGCTGTGGGGCTGTATGACAGGGAGGAGCGCACCTTCTGGTTCGTCACAAGGGACGAGGCCGCGCAGGAGAGGCTGGAAGAGATGCTTGGATTTTCATCCGAGGATTGAAATATACTCGTCCATCCAGAGCTTCTGGATTTTGGAAAAGTTTATGCGTTTATGGAAAGGACTTGTATTGATATGATTCATGTAAATGTAAGAGGGCTGCTCGTTCGAGAAGTCGATAATGAAAAGCTGCTTGTTATTCAACTGCGAAAAAGGGAAGGAGAACCCGAAGTATATGAACTCCCCGGCGGCAGGCTCAACGAGTATGAAAAAATTGTCGATGGACTAAAACGGGAAATTGTTGAAGAAACAGGATTACAGGTAAAAACAATTTATGGTGAACAGGAAGCAATTACAACAGCCGGTAACAGTTTTACAATGGAATGTATTAGACCTTTTTCTGCATACCAAACATTAGAAGGTCCTGTGGATTCGTTTGGAATTCACTTTATTTGTGAGGTTGAAGGCGATTTATTATTCAGAGGGGATGACACAGCAGATATTCATTGGGCAAATAAAAGAGAGATTCAGAACCTTATTGAGGCACACAGGTTTTCTGAAATTGATTTACCCGCGGTTAAAATGTTTTTGCGAGAGTATTAGTTGAAGCGAATTGGCAGGTGTGAGAGGGTTTCGGATGAAAGAGTCCGTCATGAATCCGGAGTATTTTTGATGGAATTTAGATGAAATCTGATGGAAAAGAACAGGATTAAGAGGCATCAGAGGAGGAATGCTATATGGAACTGGAAAAGCAGGCAAAGCGGGCGGAACGGCAACAGCAGGCAGAGTGGCAACAGCAGGCGGATATGGAAAAGCAGGCTGCGGCCAGCTTTTGGAAAAAGGCTTTCAGAAAAAAGAGAACCAGGAGAAAGCTGGGGCCTGCCGTACCCTTTCAACCGGCAGAGAGGAAGCAGGACCAGTATCCTTATGCGCTGCATGATTTCAACTCTCCCCTGTGGGAATCCTACAGAGGGGCATACGGAAATATAGAAGATTATCTTGTCATCCTGATGGGAGAGAGGGAGAAAGCGCCGGAGACTTTTAAGCTGCGCCGCCTGGAAAACGTGCCGAAAACAAACTATGAGCTTGCCTTTGACAATCTCTGTGAGAACCTGTGGCATCAGATGAGCTTTTATCCGGCTGCCTGGCTGGCACTGCCCTATCTGGCCAGGCTTATGGAGGGATGGGAAAGGGAGAAGGATTTGGAATGGGTGTTCCGGGGCATCATGGCAGCGGGAAGCTTTCTGGCCACGGATGTATACGGGGACAGGCCGGACGAGGAGGACATCTATGAAAGTTACCGGAACGCAGGCTTGCGGATTTGCGCCGTGACCATTGATTTCCTGGCGGGGAACCTGGACTGTGTTCGGGAGAAGGCGGTTCAGCGGAGACGGGAGTTTGCCATGGCTGTCACGGCGATTCTCGGGGAACAGAAGCTTGCCTATATGCTTTCCCTTTCCGGATTTAATTCATACTATATTGTCTGTCCTGAATGCGAAAACTGCGATGAGGACATGGAAGTGGGCTACTTTGAACCTTCGGAGCGGATGAAAAGGGCAAAGGCGCCTTCCGGGAAATGGGACGGCAGAAGTCTGGAGGATGTAAGGCTGTGGCTGCCCAATCTGTTCAAGCTTCTGGAGGACGAGGAAGGAGAAGAGCTCCTGGCCTATTATTTCGGCACCTATGTATGCCCGGAATGCGGGAAGAAGACGCCCGTGCTGACAGGGATGGAAGGGTATTATCTGGGGGAATAGACGGCGAAGGCAAATTCCTAAGACTATAGGCTCTCGGAATTTTCTGGCAGAAAATGACATTTTTTGATTCGGGGGTTCCTTAAAAGGCGGGGGAATTTACTTTGATTTATCAGTTTTGACTCATCACTGGTCACAAACGTGTCCCAAACGCCGTTCTTATTCCCCGGATCATTAGCTGCCGGCTTTAGCAGATATTATGTTTGCTCTCTTCAGAATGAATGATATAATAGAGAGTAGGGTGCGGGCTGCGAAATCAGGATGGCTGTTTCCGCTCCGGCGAACGGAAGCAGAGGGATAAATCACAAAAAAGTATTTTACATTCTGTCATGTTACGAAATTGTCATGGAAATGTCACCGAATTGTAAGGCTTTCGGTTATAATATATGATAGAATTGTGATCATAGGGTTCACGAAGCGGTTCCTATGATGAAATGAGTGCTGATGAAGAGAACATGCCTGATGGCA
>CAJTSY010000110.1:3705-10323 GCA_910578995.1 uncultured Acetatifactor sp. | reverse complement strand
GATGGCAGCCACGCGGGACATGGCATATGTAAAAGATAATGCTGACAGAGGGATGTTTGCAAAAGGTGCAGGCGCAGGGAGGCAGTAGACTATGTGGCAGATTGTTTTGATTTTATTTGTGGTGTCTTTTTGTTTTTTCGCAGGTGTTATGGTGCGGGAGCCCAGGACGCTGTGGAGCGGTATTTCTTTTTTCTGGATGATGATTTGTCTGGCCGTTCTTCTGCTTTTCCTTTTGGCGGGCTATTTGGAATGGATGGCATCTCATACAGTTCTGAGATGGGTTCTCATCATATTGCTGATGTTTGCGCTGCTGTGCGTGGCTTTGCTTCCCTTCGCCCTGATTATCACGTTCTTCGCAGAGGGACTTAAGGTCATCCGGCGTGAGGGCATGAAGCCGGCGAATATGCTGTCCATAGCGTTCTCTGTGATGCTGTTCGTCTATCTGACCGTTTGGCCTGCCATGGGCCGCCTGGGGAGGAGCCTGTTGGGGACAAGGCTGTATATCCTGATCAGCCTGTTGGCTTTTTACTGCCTGTCCCTGTTGGCTGTCTACTCCCTTTCCGCCGTGCTCAACCTGATTCATCTGAAAAAGAAGCGGAGGGCGGATTACATCATCGTCCTGGGGGCGGGCCTGATTGGCGCGAGGGTGACGCCGCTGCTGGCGGCCCGGATCGATAAAGGGATAGAACTGCTCGCCCGCAATCCCGGAGCGGTGCTGATCCTGTCCGGCGGCCAGGGGCCCGGGGAGGATCTGGCGGAGGGCAGGGCCATGGCGGACTACGCCGTCCAGAGGGGCGTGGATCCCGAGAAAATCATGGTGGAGGATAAGTCCGGATCTACGGAGGAGAACCTGAGGTTTTCAAGGGAGCTGATGAGCGGGGAGAAACCCAGGGTCATCCTGGTCACCACAGCCTATCATGTATTTCGGGCCCTGCTCCTGGCCAGGCAGCAGGGGATGAAATGCGTGGGCTTTGGGGCGAAGACCAGATGGTATTTTACATTGAACGCGCTGCTTCGGGAATTTGCGGGGTATCTGAGCCTGACGTGGAAAAGGCATGTCATTGTGGCTGTTCTGACAGCCGGTACCGTGGCCATGATATTCCATTGAGAATCCATGGCGCAAAGCCACAGGAACGGAGGAAGTAAATGTTAAATATCAGTATCAGGAATGAAATACCTGCGGATTACCGTATTGTAGAGGAGTTGACAAGAGAGGCGTTCTGGGGAAATATGAATCACCCCACCTGCGACGGAGAGCATCTGTTGGTGCACAAATTGAGAAAGCTTCCCTCTTTTGTGCCCGAGCTGGATTTTGTTGCGGAAGCGGAGGGCAAAATTGTAGGCCATGTCATTTACAGCCTGGCGAAGGTGATAACGCCGGACGGCCGGGAGATAGAAGTTCTGAACTTTGGCCCGCTCAGCGTCTGTCCGGGCTATAAGAGAATGGGAGTGGGTTCGGCTCTGATGCATCGCTCCATTGAAGAGGCGGCGAGACTGGGATACCGCGCGATCATTATCTACGGGCATCCCGATTACTACCCGAGATTCGGGTTCAGGAGAGCGAAGCACTATGGGATAGTGTCCGCCGGCGGGGACAGCTGGGACTCGTTGATGGCAATGGAACTGTACGACGGCGCTTTGGATGGGATTACCGGCCGGTATATCGAAGACGAAGTCTATGACGTCGATCCGGAGGAAATGGCTGAATTTGAGAAAACCTTTCCTTTCAAAGAACCGGTGCAGCTTCCCCCTGTCAATCTGCTGACTGACCATCTTCCCCAACGGGCAAAACGGGCATTTGCGGAGCATGGGATCAAGTTCGTATCCCAGCTGCAGCGGTTCAGCGGTGCGGAATTACTTAAATGGGACGGGATGGACGAGCAGCTTCTGGTGAAGATCAACGGGATACTGTCACAGTTGGGGCAGCCCGGTAAGCTGCTGCCTTCCTCCTATATTCTGCAGCTTACGGAACTGGGAGTGCGGAATCCAATCTGTTCGTTGATTCGGTCAAAAGCCGGAGTCTCTGTGTATCGGGTGGAATCGGAAGGGAGAAAGCTGATTCTGAAGGTTTTTGAGAGCCGGGAAGATGCACGGGAAATAGAGAATTACCTGACGCTGTCAAAGCTTGGGGTACAGACTTTGCCTCTGTTGGGCTACACCCAAAACGCAATCCTGTTGCCGGATGTAGAGGCAGACGGCGAATACAGGCTTGGGAAAGAAAGCGATCTGAGCGATCCTAAGATAGCGGGAGCCATTGCCGGATGGTACAAGATACTTCACAAAAAGGGACGTATCTATCTTTCCGGCAGCAGGGTTTCCATGTATGACGAATCAGATATGCTCACTTTAGAAAATATGCGCTTAATAGCGGAAAAGACCGGTACCGGGGGAGATATGCTCTGGCAGGCAGTCGCGGAGAATTACGGCATAATCCGAAGCCGAATTGATGCGCTGCCCCGGACGCTTGCATACAACGATTTTTACTGGACGAATCTGATCGTATCGAAAGATAATGAGAGAGCGTTCCTGTTTGATTACAATTTGCTGGGCAAAGGCACTGCATATGGAGATATCCGCAATGTGACAAGTTCGCTTTCCCCTGAAGCGGCCAAAGCCTTCCTGCAGGGGTACGGCGATGATGTGGACGAGGAGCAGAAAAAAGCAGATGCCTTTATTGCGCCTCTGGTCACGCTGGTAAGTGCCTGTGAGTGTGCCGTTTTCCCGTCGTGGGCAAAGGCGGCGCTGGAAGAATTGAAAAACGGCGATATTTTGAGGCATTTAGAAGAATGGCTGGAACAGGCTGTTTAATATATCATAGGATCCGTCTGGTGCACGGAGGGCGTGGAGGACCGGCAGCTGCAGGAGCTCTATGTGCGGCTGATGGATGAGGCTACATGGAAGGAATGGAAGCGTGAGAATGGGTTTGCTTAGCCGAAAAGATTCCATTGACTTTTGGCCTGTTGGGACATAAACTGAACGGGCGGCATTTGAATAACAAGGAAGCAAGATACATGGAACAATTATTGATAGTGGAAGATGATATAGGCTTGAATCAGGGGTTGAGCAAGGCGCTGAAAACAGATGGCCGGCAGGTTATTTCCTGCAAGGATTTGAGAACGGCGAGGGAACAGCTCCTTTGCGGCCGTGTGTCTTTAATCTTGTTAGATATCAGCCTGCCTGACGGCAGCGGGCTTGACCTGCTGCGGGAAATCAAGGAAAAGACACCGGATATTCCGGTGATTCTGCTGACCGCCAACGATACGGATATGGATATTGTAGATGGACTGGAACAGGGCGCCGATGATTATATTACCAAGCCATTTTCTCTTTCGGTTTTACGTGCAAGGGTGAATACCCAGCTGCGGAAGCAAATGTCCATTCCTAAAAATAAACCGATTCATATCGATCATTTTTGCTTTGACTTTGAGTCCATGGCCTTTTGCGTGGGGAACGCCAGGGTTGAATTGAGCAAAACGGAACAAAGACTGCTGCATTTGCTTGTTGAAAACCGTGGCCGGACGATGACCCGGGGAGAGCTTGCAGACCGAATTTGGACAGACGGCCCGGAATATGTGGATGAAAACGCCCTTTCTGTTGCGGTTAAGCGTCTGCGGGATAAGCTTTGCGCACAGGAGTATATCAAAACTGTTTATGGAATCGGTTATACCTGGGTAAAAAAAGATGGATGAAACTGGAATTGTTATCATACTGCTTTGTTTTCTGACGGCAGCCGTCATTGTATTCCGGACTCGAAAGAAAGCCGGAAAAACCATGGATGCAATCGAAGGGATGTTGGATGCCGCAATGGATGGCTCTTTTTCCGAAACCACTTTTGATGAAAGTAAGCTGTCTGCACTGGAAACAAAATTTGCGCACTATCTTTCCGCGGCAGAGATTTCTTCTCGAAATGCGGCCTGGGAAAAAGACAGAATGAAGTCCCTGATTGCGGATATTTCCCATCAGACAAAGACGCCGATTGCAAACCTACTACTATATAGTGAGCTTCTGATGGAAGAGGTGATTTCCATGGAAGAGTTAATTTCCATGGAAGAAGTAATGTCCACGAAAGAAAATCTTCTGGCATCGATGAAAGCCAATGTGGATGCGCTGTATAAGCAGTCTGAGAAACTGCGTTTTTTGATTGACTCTCTTGTAAAACTCTCCCGACTGGAGAACGGAATTATTTCCCTTTCACCCAGGCGCACACCGTTGCAGCCGCTGCTCCAGGGCATTGCTGAACAATATACGGCAAAAGCCGCGGAAAAAGGATTATCCCTGCATCTGCATAACACAGACATTTATGCGGTCTTTGATTCCAAATGGACAGCAGAAGCACTGGCTAATATTGTCGACAATGCGGTCAAATATACGGAGCATGGAACAATAACCATTTCTGCTGTCAGTTATGAAATGTTTGTAAGGATTGATATATCGGATACCGGTGCAGGCATCCCTGAAAGTGAGCAGTCAAGGATATTTGCCCGCTTTTATCGTTCCGGGACCTCGCAGGAACAGGAAGGCGTGGGAATCGGGCTGTATTTGGCGCGTCAAATCATATCCGATGAGGGCGGCTATATCAAGGTTATTTCCGTTCCCGGAAAAGGAAGCACTTTTTCCGTATTCCTGCCGAAGGAACGGCAATTCTTTCAAAACCGTTAGAATTTATTTCCCGGGGAAAGAATTTGGAAAGATTTTTATGAGATAATCTGTATGTATCAAAGGATGATTTCTTTGCATGCATACAGATTTTTCTCATTACAGGACAGTCCGCCGCCAGACGGACATGAAATCAGTAAGGAGCTGAAGGTACTATTTTATCTTGTAGGATAGTCCGTTACCAGACGGATGTGGAATCAGTAAGGGGCTGAAGGCGCTGTTTTACCTTGTAGGACAATCCGCCTCCAGGCGAGCATGGAATCAGTAAGGTGCCGAAGGCACTGTTTTACGGAGGGACTTGTTTATGGAAATTTTACAGGCAAAAGGCCTGAAAAAGGTTTATGGCTCCGGCAGCAATGCGGTTCATGCACTGGACGGAGTTGATTTAAGTGTGGAGAAAGGCGAATTTGTGGCGGTTGTCGGCACATCCGGTTCCGGGAAATCCACGCTGCTGCATATGCTTGGCGGCTTGGACCGCCCTACGGACGGTACTGTCATGGTTGACGGGCAGGACATTTTTTCCTTAAAGGAGGAAGCCCTGACTATTTTCCGCCGCAGAAAAATCGGCTTTGTGTTTCAGGCGTACAATCTTGTCCCGGTGCTGAATGTGTATGAGAACATTGTTCTTCCCATTGAACTGGACGGCGGCAGGGCAAAGAAGGAATTTGTACAGAAAATCGTTCAGACGCTTGGACTGGAGGAACGCCTGGACGCCCTGCCGGGTCAGCTTTCCGGCGGTCAGCAGCAGCGTGTGGCAATCGCCCGTGCACTGGCGGCAGCTCCGGCTATCATTCTCGCGGACGAACCCACGGGCAATCTGGACTCCGGAACCAGCCAGGATGTACTGAGTCTTTTAAAAGTTACCAGTCAGAAGTTCGTCCAGACAATCGTAATGATAACGCACAATGAAGAAATCGCGCAGATGGCAGACCGCATTATCCGCATCGAAGACGGGCGGATTGTTTCTCGGGACTGACGACTGCGGCGGCATGGAATTTGGTATGCGCGCCGAAGCGCGCCAGGGGTATAAAGATGAATGTCAAAAACAGAAAATGTATCAGGGAATTAAGCCGGCGTTCTTTATGGGAATCCCGCAGGCGCAACATCATTGCAGTCATTGCCATTGCATTGACTGCTCTGCTGTTTACCTCTCTGTTTACCATAGTAATGTCCATAAATTCCAGTTATGAGATGAGCACTTTCCGTCAGATCGGCGGTTACGGACATGGAGCTTTTAAGGAAGTGACAGAAGAACAGATTCAGAACATATCTGTCCATCCCAATGTAAAAGCCGTGGGCAGACGTATGATCATTGGCAGTATGGATAGCGGGATTTTTGCAAAAGACCCTGCCGAGGTCAGTTTTATGGATGACAACTGCGCGGAATGGAGTTTCGCAGAACCCGCCAAAGGGCATATGCCGCAGGAAAAAAAGGAAATCACCATGGACACCCATGCCTTGAAACGACTGGGTGTCGAACCGGAATTGGGTGCGGAAATTGAACTGACCTATACGGTTGGCCCTTTATCCCAAATGCCTTATGAGAAAACAGATACCTTTATCCTGGCAGGATGGTGGGAATACGATGATATAAGCCCTGTTCACTATATCAATATCAGTGAAGAGTATGCAGAGGAAATAGAAGCGGAAGCGGTATCCAGGGGACTGGAACCGTTCCGTACTGACCTGAATGTGATGATGGCATCCGGTATGAACATCCGCGGCCAGATGGAGCAGGTGGATCTGGACCTGGGGTATTCCTGGGATGAGACGGGGGAAGGGGAACTGGTACGCATCGGTGTAAACTGGGGCTACACTTCTTCCCGGCTCGGCGAAGGCACGGATGTGACAACGCTGATTGCGGTCATCGCTTTTCTTGGGCTGATTATCTTCACGGGCTATCTGATTATCTACAATATATTTCAGATTTCCGTTACCGGGGATATTCGGTTCTATGGCCTG
>CAJTSY010000110.1:0-3605 GCA_910578995.1 uncultured Acetatifactor sp. | reverse complement strand
CTGTCCTGTTCCCGTCCGGGCAGGATTGCTTCCAAAGTCTCCCCGGTGGAAGCGGCCAGGTATACAGAAGCTGCCGTATCCCAAAAGAAACATCGTGCCACCCGCGGCGCCAAAGTATATCAAATGGCTTTTGCCAATTTGGGACGGAATAAAAGAAAGACTGTCCTTGTGGTTATTTCTCTTGCGCTTTCCGTGACGCTTCTCAATGTTCTGGTCACCTTTACCGGTGGTTTTGATATGGAGAAGTACCTGGACAGGCGGATTTGTGCGGACTTTATCGTAAGCTCTGCGGATTATTTCCGCTATAGAAGCTCCCGCGAATATATTTCTCAGGAACAGATTGCCCGGATCGAAGCAAACACATCCCGGTCCCTCTCCGGCTGCGGCTACAGCCTGAAGGGTTATGCACCGTTTAGCTGGGTGACGGAGGAACGCTGGTTACAGGGCATGATTCGCCATTTCTCAACAGAAGAGGCAGAAGCAGTGCTTGCCCGGTCAGAGCGCCGGGATAATCTTGTGAGGCAGGATGTACAGGTGGAAGGCCTGGATGAAGCTTTGTTTGATAAACTCACTGTGGTGGAGGGAGATTTGTCCCCCCTGTTCCGGGAAGACACAAAGGCTATCGCAGTGGCAGTCCGCACGGATGACTATGGAAATGTAAGTAATTCTGGGTTTTATCCGCCCATAGGTTCTGTCCAGACCATCACTTATATTGAGGAAGGCCGCTACATTGACAGCCGTACCGGAAATCCCTGTGATGAAAGCACGCCCGCGGAATGTGTCCGGCTGCAGCCCTCTGTCAGCCATGATGTAGAATACACAATTTGTGCTTATGTCATTGTGCCAAACTCCATGAGCTTACGTTACAGTATACAGGGAGACAGCTTTGTGCTTCCTGCTGAAAATCTGAATACTGACAGCCGGGGGAAAAGCATACCGGTGTTTTATCTGTTCGATGCTTCCGATGATTTGGCGGAAGCGTCCGCGGAAAAATACCTGGCAGATCTGGCCTCTGACCGTTTATCCGGATTGATGTACGAAAGCAAGGCGATTTCCCGGGCGGAATTTGAAAGCTTTCAGAATATGTTTCTGCTCATGGGCGGATTACTCTGTGCCGTCATTGGCATTGTAGGTGTCCTGAATTTCTTCAATGCCATTATGACCGGTATTCTTTCCCGCAGAAGGGAATTTGCGGTTTTGCAGGCAGTGGGTATGACCGGCAGACAGCTGAAAGCCATGTTGGTTTATGAAGGATTGTTCTACGCCCTCAGCTCCGCGCTGTGCGCATTCGTCCTGTCGATTGTGATAAATCCTTTGCTTGGTGATCTTATGGAGAATCTGTTCTGGTTCTTCAGCGCAAAGTTTACAATCGTTCCTGTTCTGTCTGTCATACCGATTTTTGCTCTGCTTGGATGGCTGATTCCCTGTGTCATGTATGAACATGCCGCCAGATACAGCATTGTGGAGCAGCTAAGGGATACGTAATCATTGATGACAACGCAAAACGGCCCTCTGCTTTTTCATTGGCAGGGGGCTGACGACGTGGTAGCGGATGCCTGTTACCGCGCTTTAAACGAAAAGATACACCGGAAGGCGGCTTTGATTACGGATGCAAAGTTGACAAAACAGGAACAAAATACTATCATAAAACAAAAAGGGGAATGCTGCGAAAATGGGATGGCTGAAGGCATTTATTCCGCAGCATTTGCCTAATGAGCGGCTTTTGGATATTTTGGATATGGGCACCCATTTTAAAATATCCGAAAAGAAAATCAGGGCCAACTACAGGGCAAATGCAGATACTATCTCAAAGGCTTTTTCTTCCGGAGGAAGCTTTTATACCAGGGGAAAATATATTGAAAATCAACCGCAATGGAAGCAGATAAGATTCGGGAAATTCACCATGGACTATTCAGGATGTGAAATTATTGCCGTCTACAATGCGATGCTATCCCTTGGGGAAACGCTGCCGGAACAGGGAATTGCGGATTTAATCAGCGTCTTCGAGAAAGAGGGGGCTGTTTTATGGGGCGGCTGGGGAGTGGCCCCCAGGGCAATCTGCCGTTTTTTTCAAGGAAGGGGCTGTGAGACTGCCATAACCTGCAGTACAGAGCCTGAGCCTGTCAACCGGATGGGAGAGGAGTACTATACGGTTGTTATTACTGTATATAATGACGCCGGGGATATCACGAAACAGATTCACACCATGAACGTATCAAAAGCCCACAAGAACGCTTTTATCCTCCACAACTGCTACAGGAGGGACAGGGACGGCAGCTATGCCGGGGGAATGCCGTATGCCTCTTTATGGGAAGCGGTAAAAAGCCTCCAGGGCGGGGCGGCGATGCCTGTATGTATTATCGGAATCAAACCGAAAGCAGTTGCAGCAGGGCGGAAGGCAGATTGTATGTCAGAGAAATATGCATTATAATGATAGAAGAGTAAGGGGGAATCCGCGGCGTACCGGAGCGGGGGTGAAAATGTATTTCCGCCGCCTGTACGCCCCAATAAACGGGGGAGAGGAGGGATCATTACGTATGATTGGCTTCAGTATTATGATGTGGTTTTGTTCTGTAATCATCATCATTGTAAGCATTTCGCTGTTAAAAGGGAATTATTCCGGTATGCACGGAAAGGTGTTCGATCATGCGGAAGATAAAGAAGGATATGCGAAGGCTGTAGGCAAACCCGTTTTATTACTGGGAATCGGTATAGGAATTGACGGAATATTGGGGAGTATTGTGCAGGGATTATGCTCCATCATGGCCTCTCTCCTGTTTTTGACTCTGTTAATTACTGTAGTTGGCTTATGGCTATTTAAAGTGCAGAAGAGGTTCCACACAGGGGCGAACCTGTCTCGGGAAAAGCAGTAGCAGACGGCGCAAAAAGAGCAATGAGGACACGGAAATTGAAAGCGGTCTCTTTTGGAATTGTGGAGGAGAAAAATGAACGAACCAAGATATCCGGAGGATGTATTTAAAACAATCTGGCTTTGGATTGGCATTGCATTTATTGCGATGGGACTGTTGAATTTTATCATTGTATTTATGTCTGCGGTAGAATCGGCGGGACAGGAGCCGAATATAAACGGAGTGATTATTCTGGTTATTGGCGCAATGTTTTTGATTGCGCAGTCCGTGCTGAGAGGCATTGCCTCCCGAAAGAAGAAACTGCACAATGAGCTGCTTGCAAACGGAGCGAAGGTAACCGGAACGGTAGAAAAAGTATGTCAGCAGAACACGGTGCGGTATGCGGGAAAATATCCCTATATCATCTTTTACACTTATGACTATCAGGGGAAGGCATGCCACGGAGAGAGTCATTTATTTTGGGACAGGCCTGCCGTTGCGGAACATGATTCCATTGCGGTATATGCAAACGATTCAGGGAAATCGACTATTCAATTGTAATAATACCGCCAATGCATGGACGGCGGCTTTCAGTTTCTCAAAAGCTGCCGCAGGCATAACAGTGCAATGGGACAGAAATAACAGTATAAAAACGAGAGGCCGGGAAAATCCATGAATCAAGGGAAAACGACAAAAAGCGGAGCGTATCTTTGTCAGATGTTCAACGCCATTGTATTGGCGGGAATCATTATGTTT
>CAJTSY010000109.1 GCA_910578995.1 uncultured Acetatifactor sp. | reverse complement strand
CCCCATTTGCTTTTGCCCTGATAGGCCCTTTCCTCTTTTTCCGAGTAGGAAATGGCTGTTTTTACAACCTGTTCCACTTGGGCGGCATCCAGGGGCTTGTCCTGCTCCATGCGCCGGCACATCAGCAGTTCCGTTACGGTGATGCCTAATATGTCGGCCAGCGGCACCAGTAAGTCTATACTGGGAACACTGGATGCGGTTTCCCACTTGCTTACTGCCTTGTCGGATATAAAAAGCTGTTCCGCCAGTTCCTTTTGGGTAATTCCTTTTTCTTTGCGAAGGGTGGCTACAAACGTGCCGAATTTTTGTCTGTCAATGCTGTACAATGGTCTGTCCTCCTGTGCTTTGATGGCTTTTCTAAGGAAGTGTTACGAAATAAATTTGCAGGATTCCGTATGAGAAGGTGCATATATACCGGTGTTTCGTTTCTGAAGGTGCAAATTTATTTCCTCACAATTCCTAAGCTTATTGTCGCTCAAAATACTGCAAAAAGCAACCGAATGACAGTAGAATTGCCCTCAAGAAGCAGCCGAATGGCAGTAGAATTTGCCCTGTTCCCCCGTCAGCTCCGCACACAGGCAATGACGGCCTTAACCGGTTCGCCGTCCATGGCTCGCAGGGAATAATCCCCCGCCGCCTCCGTGATGATACAGGTTTCCGCATAGTGAAGCATACGCCCGGGTCGAAATAGGGAACCATGCGGAAGGGCTGCCGGGACGACCGGTTAATTTTCCCTCTGTATCAGATAAGGCTCCGATTTTGTGATGACGCGCACCCGTACCTCGGGCCCTTCCTCGCCGCCAAAGGAGCAGCCAAAGCTGAGTTGGGCGACGCCCTGGTCAATCTGGCAGCTGCCGGTATATGTTGCCTCTGAGAGCCGGTTGTAATTCCGGTCCGTGACATAAGCCTCCTGTCCGTCAAAGAGCAGGTACTGACCGCCCTTAACCACAGTCCGGAACTGCAGCATGCCGTATTTGTTGTAAAATCTGGGATTTTCAATGTATCCGTATCCTTCCGCCTTCATGCGGAAGGCAAATGCCTGCTTTTCCAGGGGGTTATGCAGTGTCCAGTCCGAGCCGCCCGGCTGTCCCGGCTGCATTTCCAGAAGGTCGCAGACCAGGGGTTTGGTGATGGCCATGGGATAGAGGCGGAAGAGGGTGTCGTCCTCTTTCTCCAGGTGCCACTCTGTCTCCGGTTTCTTCAGCAGTTCCTTCAGTTCGTCGCTGAAACGGTTTTCAAAGCGCAGCAGCTCCCAGTTTTTGATGGCTTCTAAGATCTCGGCGGTATTGCCCAGGCTGTCCAGGGTATCGCAGCTGGCGGACAGGGAATAACCCGCGTCGAACCCTGCGGCTTCGGACAGGGCCCATTCCATATCCATCAGGGTGCTTGCCTCGAATTTCCGGTTGGCTTTGCGGATCAGAAACCACCCCAGCATTGCAGGGAAGAGGTTTTTCCGGAAGAATTCCTGGTTCCGGATGCGGCCTTCCACCTGGCCGGTGCGCATTTCCTCCCCCCAGGGTTCGCCCCAGTTCATCCTGGTGTTCATATGCCACAGGAAATGGTGCAGCCTGGAAGCGTCGTTCAGCACAAGGTGGTTGAGCTGGCTGTACCATCTCATGCAGAAACGGGTTTCCGCATATTCTCCCTCGCCTGTCCATTCGCAGCCTTCCAGTCCGTCAAAGGAAATCTGGCTGACGCCTGTACGGTTAAACAGTTCCGCAATTCTGTCGGAATACGCGTCCTGGAGTTGGATATCGGGAAACAGGGTGCGGTAGGGGTAATCTATGAGTTTGCGCACTTCGCAGCCTGCGGGATGAGACGAGGCAGCGGTACCGAATGCGCCCCGGGTACAGCCTTTCAGCAGGGCTGTAACGGTGCCTTCTGATTCGCCCTGGCTATCCGGGGAAAGGGGATCCGGGGGGCATGTTTCATAATCGGAATACTGGATCAGCTCATCCTCAATCCGGATGCAGGAAAGCGTGGAGCCGTAGGCGAGGCCAGCAAGGGAGCGGACGGCAATCTGTGTCTGCGACGCATCCAGGGGGCTTTCCAGTGTGCCCGGCAGCATGGATTTCAGGCCCTTATGGGGAACCGGGGTCACGTAAGGGTCCTGGGTGCTTGTAAAGGCGGAAAGGGTATGGAGTCCCATCCGCAGTCCCATGGCGTGGGCTTTGTCCACGCATTCCTTCAGGGATGCGTCGCCCTGGGGGAACTGTTCCTGCCGCAGGACGAAATGACCCCAGGTTTCAAAGGGTTCCGGATGATAGAGGCAGGAAAATCCGCCCGTTTTGGCATAGGAAAGCATTTTGTCCACGTTTTCCGTCCCGAATTCACCGATCAGGTAGGCGCAGCGGGCCTTCCGGGATGTCTTCAGCCATTCTCCGTCCAGGGTGGGATGGGGAAGACCTTCCTGTACTTCCAGTCTGCCGATGGTATCCAGGGCCTTCGCTCTGTCACAGGCAAACAGGGCAAAGCGGCAGCCTTTGATATCTGCGTCCTCGTTGTCCATTGCAGGGGCGGGGATACAGTTTTCGGCATATTCCACGGTTTTAATACGGTCCCTGCGCCTGTTTTCGCCGAACAGCTGCAGCACGCTTCCGAAGGGCATGGCGTAGGCGGCGGACGTAATGTATTCGATATTGCCCACGGTCAGGGAGGAGGTGACGCACTGGGAGGTATGAGGCCTGTGGGCGGCCAGTTCGTAAGGGAAGCCGGACATGGTCTTGATATTCAGGGCCTGGATGCCCACCGCGGCGGCGCCTCCCTGTACCACGCCGATGACGTCTCCCACCACATCGTTCAGAGTGGTTACGATGGGGCCGGCTGTGAGGAAATCAAACTGTGACGGGCAGCTTTCCACTTCGAAGACAGTATAATCTTCTTCTTGGGTTATCAAGAGGGAGACCGGCTCCTGCACGCCCTCAAAGCGGCAGACCAGACGGCTGTTCTCCAGGCGGACCCGGCTGATTTCCACGGGCGAGCCGTCCGTGAAGGCCCTGACCAGGAAGGATGCCTGTCCTGCGGGGAAAATGGAGCCGCCCTCAAAGGTGATGTCTGTGATAAGTCCCTGTTCCGACAGGGTGAGTTCTGCTTTTCCAAAAGGTATTTTCATTGGGAAACCTCCTTGTTTTCTGGCTGTAAAACCGGATGCGGGAACCGGGGAAACTGTGTAATAGGTTCTCCGGAAATCGTTTTGCATAATAATGTATTTACAATATATCATTTTTACAGATATGTCAACACATAAAGAGAATGTGGATTGACACATTTCTGAAGCATATATTCCTGAGGCACATATGACGGAGACCAGCATACTGCGGCGCAACGGAGTGAAGAACAATTCATTTGGATGCCGGAATGACGGAAAAAAATAAAACAGAGGATTTTTATTGGAAAATATGTTACAATGAAATCCAGGTTGCGGAAAAGCGGTGTAGAGAGCGGAATTCAGACAGGGGGAAAAGTATGCAGGCACGTTACATTCAGATAGCAGAAAAGCTCAGGGGGCAGATTGCCGGCGGAGAATATCCGCTGGGGGGTCGGATCCCCACGGAGAATGAACTGGCGCAGGCCCTGGGGGTCAGCCGCCCCACGGTAAGACAGGCTCTGGACCTGCTTGCCAGAGAAGGGCGTCTGGTACGTGTGAAAGGCAGCGGTACTTTTGTGGCCGAGCCTAAGCTGGTTCATGAATCCACCAGTTTTGTCACGGGCTACCGTGAGGAGAGCAGGAGGAAAAGCCGTATCCTGCGGACAAAGGTAGTGTGCATGGAGACGGAGAAGGCGGGGGAACGGGTGGGGGATGCCCTGCGGGTCAGTGCGTCTGAAACGGTGGTAAAACTGGTGAGGATACGTCATCTGGAGAATCTGTATTCCAACGCCCCGGTGGTGTATACCACTCTGTATGTGCCGTTGAGGCTTTTTCCGGAGATGCCGGAGATGGACTTCACGGATGCTTCCTTTTACGAAGCTCTGGATGCCCGGGGATTGTCCGTGGTTCATGCTTCCCGGCGCCTTGAGGTGGTCATGCCCCCGGCAGAGGTGGCGGCAGGTCTGGGCATTACCATTTTTGAACCGGCGGCTTTTATTATTTCCCAGGGATATAACCGGGCGGGTCAGATTGTTGAATATACGGAGAGCTACTATCCGGCCAGCCGGAGCAGTTTTCAGATAGAAATTAATCGATGAAGTGGGAATAAAATGTATTTACAAATCGGAATATTAGTGATATGATGTTACAGAATGCATCAGACAGCCAATGCGGGAGAATGGGGGCCTGCCGGGAGTGCCTTTCCGCAGGGAAGAAGGAGCAGAAGGTGCCGCAGAGGTGGGTAAGACGTGGGTGTAGTAATCTGGATTACGCCGGATTTTACAACAATAAACATAGCCGGAATCGGCAAGGAGGATTTTTATTATGATGCAGGAGTGGTTCAGAAAGGCGAAACTGGGGATTTTTATCCACTGGGGCATTTATGCCGTGGGGGACGTGTCGGAGTCATGGTCTTTCCACAACGGCGCCATTTCCTACGAGGATTACATGAAGCAGTGCGACGGCTTCACGGCATCAAAATTTGATGCGAAGGCATGGGCGGAGCTGTTCAAGCGCGCGGGCGCCCAGTATGTGGTGCTGACATCCAAGCACCATGACGGCGTGGCGCTGTTCGACACGCAGTATTCCGACTTAAGCGTGGTGAAAAAGACCCCGGCAAAACGGGATCTCATAAAGGAATACACGGAGGCGGTCAGAGAGGCAGGCATGCGGGTAGGGCTTTATTTCTCCCTGATTGACTGGTCCGATCCCCGTTACAGGACGGTTTATCCGGAAGGCTCCGATCCCCAGAATCATTTGAAGGACGTGTATGCCACCCCGGCGGGAGGGCCGGAGGATCCGGAGAAATGGCAGGAGTTCCTGGAGTTCAACAACAACCAGATGCGGGAGCTGATGACCAATTACGGCACCGTGGATCTGCTGTGGTTTGACGGCGACTGGGAGCGCAGCGCCAACCAGTGGAAGGCAAAGGAATTCAAGGAATACCTCCAGTCCATGAACCCCGACGTCATCGTGAACTCCCGTCTCCAGGGTTACGGCGACTATGAGACGCCGGAGCAGGGGATTCCGCTGTACGGCCCTGAGGGCGTGTGGGAATTCTGTACTACAATTAATTCGTCATGGGGCTACCGCCCTTCCGATAACCACTACAAGACCAGCCGCCAGGTGATCCGCATGTTCTGCGACTGCCTGACCCTGGGGGGCAAGCTGCTTCTGGATGTAGGGCCTAAGGAGGACGGTACCCTGGATGAGCGCCAGGTGAAGGTTCTGGAAGACCTGGGACAGTTCATACATGACAATGAGGAAGCCATATATGACACGGAGAAGGGCTTAAGCTATAATCAGTTCCTGGGAGGCAGCACCCTGTCCGCGGACAAGAAGACCATCTACCTCTTTGTCTATGACCAGCCCTCGGAGTTTCTGTGTGTGAAGGGTGTGAAGACACGGGTGAAGAAGGTCAGCGTCCTCCATACCGGGGAGGAGCTTCCTTTCAGCTATACCGGTTCCCTGCCCTGGAGCGGCATTCCCGGAACCCTGTGGATCCGCGCGGACAGGATGCAGCCGCATCCGCTGGCCACGGTGCTTAAGGTGGAACTGGAAGGCGAGATCACTTACAATCTGGGACATGGCGAGGTTGTGACGAACAACGACTGAGTTTCGCTGAAAGTCTGTGCCGGAACGGCAGATATTTTCTGGCCAAAAGGGTGGGAGGCGGGGTGCCTTCCGCCCTTTTTTTAAACAATGGAAAGGAATAGAGCGCAGTATGGGAACAAAGATCAAAGACGTATACATCATCCACCATTCGCACACGGATATCGGTTACACGGACCTGCAGGAGCAGGTGATCTACAACCAGGTCCAGAATATCAGGAATGTGATAGCCATCCTGAAAAAGGGCTATGCGGAAAATACCCGGGAGAAGGATTTCAAATGGAACTGCGAGACATATCTGTGCGTGGAACGCTTTCTGGAGAGCGCTTCGGAAGCGGAAAAGGCGGACTTTTTCGAGTTGGTAAGGAAGGGCAATATCGGCATTTCCGCCACGTATCTGAATTTTAACGACCTGGCGGACGTGAAGATGCTGCGGCACAAAACCGCGGAAATGCAGGCGCTTTTCACCGGGCAGGGCTTTCCCGTGAAGGTGGCCATGAACGCGGACATCAACGGCATTTCCCTGGGGGCCAGGGATGTGCTGATAGACAACGGCATTGCATTTTTGTATACCAATATCCACACCCACCACGGCATGTACCCCCTGTATCAGAACCAGAAGCCCTATTTCTGGGAAAACGAAGCAGGGAAGCGCCTCCTGGTGTGGAACGGAGAACATTATAACCTGGGCAATTCCCTGGGGATTGTGTTCAGCAAAAATGTCAATTACATGACCGAAAATTATTTCGGGAAAGAAGAAGCGGGGGCTGCCCTGGAGACCCTGCATGCCAGACTGCGGGACAGTATCGCGGAATACGAAGAGAGCGGCTACGCCTACGATTTCTATATCACCAGTGTCAGCGGTGTGTTCTCTGACAATGCCCCGGCCAATCCTGCCATTATCGCCACGGTGGATGCCTTTAACCGGCAGTTCGGCGATGAGGTGACCCTCCATATGGTGACCTTACAGGAACTCTATGATTTAATCAGGGAGAAGACCGTAGACGCGCCGGTATACCGGGGAGCCATCAACGACTGGTGGGGCAACGGCGTGGGCAGCACCCCCTACGCGGTAAAGCATTATAAGGAGGCGCTGCGGCTTTCCCATATCTGCGACCGCCTGGAGGAGAAGACGGGGGTGCGCAACGAAGCCCTTGCCCGGGTGGGGGAGGACAATGCCCTGCTCTACGCGGAGCACACCTGGGGGCATTCGGCCACCATTGGAAGCCCCTATGAGACTATGGTGACCAACCTGGATATTCGCAAGACCGCCTACGCCTCCAAGGCCCATGAGGCGGCGGCCATGCGCAGGAGTGAGCAGTGCCATCTGCTGGGGGATATCCTGCGCTACTACAACAACTGCGGCGAGGTGAAGGCCGTTTCCATGAGCGGCAGCAGGGGCGTCTTCCCGGTGGAATTCTATGTGGAAACCCTGGGGCTGACAGGCGTGGAAGTAAGGGACAGGGAGACCGGCAGGGTGCTGACATCCCAGATGTCCTCCCACCCAAGGGGCGTCCTGGTGAGTTTCCTGGCGGAGTTTGAACCCGGGGAGGAGAAGCTTTTTACCTATGAGGAGCAGCCTGCAGGGGAGCAGGGACTTTACAGCCGCACAGCCTGGGTAGGGGCGGAGCGGGTACGGGATATCGTCAATGATTATGACAGGGAAACGTATCAGCTTCCCTACCGCCTGGAGAACGACTGGTTGCGGATCGGTTACCGGGTGGGGGAGGGCATTACTTCCTTCTATAATAAGAAGACGGGGACAGAGATGCTGAAGCCGGGACTGGAAAACATGTTTACGCCCGTTTATGAAAATACGGAAATCCGGAAAGGCGTCTACGGGGAGCGGGCAGCCCTGGGAAGGAATATCCGGGGGCTCCATGCGGCGCAGTATCAGGGAGACCTGCAGGATATCAGGATTCTGGACCACGGCCCCGTGTTTGACAGGGTGGAACTGGTCTTTGAACTGGAGGGAACCCGCCACAGCAGTGTAATCATCAAACTTTACCGGCAGCTGCCCCGGGTGGAGTTCACTTACCGGATTGCAAAGACCTTAAGCGAGGATATCGAGAGCGTCTACCTGCCCCTGTGTCTGAACCTGCCGGGAAGCAGCCTCCATATCCGCAACGGCGGCGTGTCCATGCGGCCGGGAGTGGATCAGCTGCCGGGCAGCAATATGGAATATTACATGGCGGACGAGGGGCTGCTCTACCAGAACGGAAACGAAGGCATCCTGATCAATACCCTGGATACCCCGTTACTTTATATGGGCGAGATGGAGCACCATCCTATACTGTTGTGCGATAATAAGGAAGAAAGCAATCATCGTCCCGTGTACAGTTGGATCATGAACAATACCTGGGAGACCAATTTCAAGATGGATTTGTCCGGCTTCGGGGAATTCCGGTATGTCCTGGAGTGCAGAGAGGGAAGCCTGGAAGAAAATATGCAGAGACTGGCCGAAAACGACCTGGGGACGGTATGTTTTATTACCGGGTGAGGTGTTACATTTGCGGTATGGTTTCAGAAAGCGGAGATCAAGCCATGCGGAAAGGACTTGGAGGATATGGAAAAGTATAAGAATGCGTCCCTGCCCATAGAGGAGCGGGTAGAGGACCTGTTGTCCAGGATGACCCTGGAAGAGAAGATTTTGCAGACAGACCAATACTCCATCATCGGCGATTATGTCAGGAGAAATACGGATGAAAGAGTGGAAGAGTTTCGGTGGGAGGAATTCGAGGCAGACTTAAGCGGAAGAAGCGTGGGCAGCGTCCAATTCCGCTCCGCCACGCCTCGGCTTGCCAATCAACTGCAGCGTTACGCGGTGGAGAAGACCCGCCTGGGAATCCCCTTCCTGTTCAGCGAGGAGGCGCTGCACGGGCTTTTTGACGGATACGCCACCTGTTTCCCACAGCAGATCGGCCTGGCGGGAACATTTGAGCCGGATCTGGGCAGGAGGATGGGGCATGCCATAGCGGCGGAGGCCAGGGCCAGCGGGGTTCACGAAACCTGGAATCCCGTGATGGATTTAAGCTGGGATCCCCGTTACGGAAGGGTGGAGGAGGCCTTCGGGGAGGACACTTACCTGGGGGGCGAGTTTGCCAGGGAGATAGTAAAAGGCATGCAGGGAGAGGATCTGCGCCGCCCGGATACGGTGGCGTCGGAGCCCAAGCATTACTGCGGCTACGGGACTCCGGTGGGAGGACTGAACTGCGCGCCTTCCGCCATGGGACGGCATGACGTGTTCGCCTGGGGACTGCCCGTTTTCGAGCAGGCCTTTGTGGAGGGCGGCGCATGGAATACCATGTGTTCCTACGCGGCCATTGACGGGCAGCCGGTGGCCTCGGATCACGAACTGCTGACGGAGGTGCTTCGGGGAGAGTACCATATGCCCGGTTTTGTGCGCTCCGACATGACTGCCGTGGCGCGGCTGAAGGGCAGTTTTTCCACGGCAAAGGATAACAGGGAGGCTATCCGCCAGGGACTGGAGGCCGGGGTTGACCTGCAGCTGTATGATTTTACCCATGAAGAGTGGATGGAAAGTATCACCAGTCTCATCGAAAGCGGCGAGATGTCCCGGGAAGTACTGGATACGGCCTGCGGACGGGTGCTGAAGCTGAAGTTTGCCCTGGGGCTTTTTGAAAATCCCTATGTGGACGAAAGCCTTTATGACAGGACCGTGAACTGCGAGACCCACCAGGAGACTGCCCTGGATATCGCCAGGAAGTCCGTCTGCCTGCTGAAAAACGAAAAGCGTCTTCTGCCGCTGTCCGATTCCTATAAAACCATCGCCGTGGTGGGGCCGGGAGCCGACGAGGCGGCATTGGGCGATTACACTCCCAGGACAGCCGATTCCCATAAAGTGACGGTTCTGGACGGCATCCGGCAGCTGGCGGGGGAGGACAGGACGGTTCTCTACGAAAAGGGCTGCAGTTATCTGGGAGAGAAGGTTTTCCCCTTCCATCCGGACTGGTTTGCCGATGAGCAGGGAGAGGCGGGCCTTACCGCCCGTTATTACAATAACTGGGATTTGAGCGGAGAGCCTGTGCTGACGCGCAGAGACTATATGGTGAATTTCAACTGGATTTATGCCAAGCCCCACGGGGATGTGAATGCGGAATGCTTCTCCGTGGCGTGGACCGGAAAGCTGAAGGCCCGGGGCAGTTTCCAGGGCTGTCTGGCCATTCCCGGACAGGACAGCATGCGGCTGTATGTGGACGGGAACCTGCTCATTGATGCCTGGAACCGGGGCGGAAAAACTGAGGAACAGAGCAGCGGCGGGAAAACGGGCTCGTTAGAAGACAAAGATGTGGGAAAGAGACAGGACGACTCCCGGATGGCGGACTTTACCTTTGAGGCGGGCAGGGAATACGACATCCGCCTGGAATTTTGCAATGACGCCAGAGGCGCCAGAGTCCTCTTCGGCTACAGCAGGGGACGGGAAGACTGGCAGCCCGCTGTGGACATCGTAAAGAAAGCGGATGTCGCCATCGTCTGCCTGGGCGACAATGTGGAGACAAGCGGGGAGAACCTGGACCGTACGGACCTGATTTTGCCGGGAAAGCAGCAGGATTTCCTGAAGGAAATCGCTGCTGCGGGAACGCCTGTGGTACTGGTGCTGCAAAACGGCAGACCCCTTGCCCTGACCTGGGAGGAGGCCCATATCCCGGCAATTCTGGAATGCTGGTTCCCGGGGGAAAAGGGCGGCAGGGCCATTGCGGAAGTACTGCTCGGGAAAACGTATCCTTCCGGACGGCTGCCCATGTCTTTCCCGAGGACCGTGGGACAGGTACCCTGCAATTACAACCGCATTCCCGGAGGCGGATGGCGCTATGTGGAGATGGACTGGAATCCCCTGTACCCCTTTGGCTACGGCCTGACTTATACCAGTTTCTCTTACAGTGACCTGAAGATTGAGGGAGAAGGCATTTCCGCAGCGGAGGTGGAGAAGGGGGCGGAAGTGAAGGTTTCCTTTACCGTCACCAATACAGGCAGCCGCTTTGGCGAGGAGGTGGCGCAGCTCTACCTACGGGATATGGTTTCCAGTACCGTGAAGCCCCGGAAGGAGCTGGCGGGTTTTGAAAAACTTGCCCTGGATCCCGGGGAAAGCCGCAGGGTGGAACTGAGTATCGGCCGCAGGCAGATGCGGACCCTGGACCGGAACCTGCGGTGGCATGTGGAACCGGGAGATTTCCGGGTTATGGTGGGGGACAACGCGGCGGATATCCTGCTCACCGGGGAATTTACGGTGAAGTGATAATTTCTACACCTTTGTGAGAGTATATGGATGTACATCATATGCCTGTCGGATGCAGCCCAGGCCGATCCGGCGCTCCACAAAATACGATGTCCTGGAACCCCGCAATAAAATATTCGGAGGAAATATTCGGAGGTATTAAGATGGGTACGGTTAAGGAGGCGAATGGTCATCGTATTATTCCATAAAAAATCTCCTGTACATACAGAAGCATGTACAGGAGATTTTTAAAATGCGGCGGTATTTCAGTTCATATCAATGGTGGCCGCCTCTATGGCCGGAATGATGTCCGTTTCCTCCATGGCTGTGCTCTCCGGTCTGTGTACATCCGGAAACGCCGCAGGAAGTGTGGGTATGGCTGCTTATATCCGTACACCCGGAAACGCCGCAGGAATGATACCCGTGCCCGTCGTCAGCGGTGTGGGGATAACAGTACGCACCGTTGTGCATATGGGGAGCTGTCTCGGTACAGCCTGCGATACTGCATATGTCGTGGTTGTGTTCCCCGGTCAATGTACAGCCGTCGATGCCGCAGGCCCCGTGAACGTGAACGCCTTCCAGACAGCATCCCGGCAAACCGCAGGAATGATATCCGTGCCCGTCGTCAGCGGTGTGGGGATAACAGTACGCACCGTTGTGCATATGGGGAGCTGTCTCGGTACAGCCTGCGATACTGCATATGTCGTGGTTGTGTTCCCCGGTCAATGTACAGCCGTCGATGCCGCAGGCCCCGTGAACGTGAACGCCTTCCAGACAGCATCCCGGCAAACCGCAGGAATGATATCCGTGCCCGTCGTCAGCGGTGTGGGGATAACAGTACACACTGTTGTGCATATGGGGAGCTGTCTCGGTACAGCCTGTGACACTGCATATGTCGTGGCTGTGTTCCCCGGTCAGCGTACAGCCGCCGATGCCGCAAAGACCGTGTTGGTGTTCTTCCGTCTCTGTACATCCCCAAACGGTGCAGGAAACGTTTGTTTGATTTTCCTGGGCTGCGTCCCCGGCTTCCGGGGAAGTTTTATTTACCGCATAGGAGACGATACTGCCTGTTATCATGGCAATCGATACAAATGCTATGGCCGATAAGATTTTTTTCATTTCCACCATTCCTTTCCAAATGTAAACTTCTTCCTTTAAGGATACTATAGCATAACAATGCTTTAAAATCAATGTTCCCACCTGAAATACGGGGGCAATTTTATAGGTTTCAGCAACTTATTTTGGCACGCCGTTTTCCAAAAGTTCCATTTTGCAGCGCAGCCTCTCCCGCAGCCTGACCATCCAGTCCGGTTCACTGGAAGACTTTTCAGCGATACAGCGGGCCAGTCCTGCATAAGAATATATACTGCTTAACAGTTATAATTTCCGAGTAACCCGACTGCATAACGCCAGCCATATGCGTTTAACCAGTGCAGTACGGTAAATTTTGGCGTTATGCAGTATAAATCCGAAAATGCTGTAAATGCCCGTCAAGAGTATCTGCATCATACTCCCGGTTTTCCGGGGCAAGTTTTGCAAGGCAGCCTGAAAAAAGATTGCCAAAGATTCCATTGACTTTTGGACTACCGGGAAATAAACTAAACGAAAGAGCATTTGCTCCCGCGGGCAATGAGTCAAGTCAGTGATGATGACTTTGTGCCGTTGCCTGTAGCGGGCAATTTGACAGAGCATTGGTGTGTATTTTTGAGTGGAGGTGATTTCAATGGGAATCTATTTGAATCCGGGAAATGAAGGATTTCAGAGAACTTTACAGTCGGAATATGTGGACAAGACTGGTTTGATCGCATTGATTAATCAGACCATAGGGACAATGGAGAAGCTGTCCTGCATCAGCAGGCCAAGGCGCTTTGGGAAGTCCTATGCGGCCATGATGCTGTGCGCATACTATGACTGTTCCTGCGATTCCCGTGGGCTCTTTGACGACAAGGAGATAGCAGGGACGCAGGGGTATCTGACACATCTGAACCAGTATCATGTAGTCTATCTTGACATCACGGGCTTTCTGTCCGAGGCAAAGAGGCAGAGGAGATCCGCGGCGGATGTGCCGGAGAAAATCGTGGATGCCGTCCATAAGGAACTGAAGAATCTTCATCCGGCGCTGGTTCCTGGAGAAACCCTCATGGAGGATATCAACTGCCTGTCACCGGAGGAATTGCAGCAGTTCGGGGAATATTTAGACAGGATTATCGCGGCGTTTGGAATACAGGAGGCTGATGACAGAGAGGAGGATGCCATAACAGACTGGATGGAGCAGGCAAGGGAGCGTATGGGCGGTGAACAGTTTGAACAGCTGATGTCTATGCGGGAGCGGAACGGCTGTGTGCTCATGGAGAGAATACAGATGGACTGGCTGTGGGGAGAGCGGGACTACAGGGAGAAAGCTATAGATTCTGTACCATTGACATAAAATCACCGGAGGAATATGACATTAAGGGTTGAGTAAGAGCATATGCAGACTTATAAGGAGGAAGGCGCATGCTGCGTTTAG
>CAJTSY010000108.1 GCA_910578995.1 uncultured Acetatifactor sp. | reverse complement strand
ATCCGGGCACCCAATAATATTGACACCACATACATTCATCATACGGCACCCTTCCCATAACTTTAAAAATTTTTTCATTATTAGCTTTCCCCCTCTCTGTGTATAATTTTCCCCTGCTCCATCACCAGAACTTTATCATACTGTTCTAGGAGACCATCCTTGATCCGATGTGTTACTGTAAGTAATGTCAGGTTTTTCATATTCAGCAGTTCTTGCTCTATTTCGTTAGCAGTTGCCACATCAATGGCAGACACTCCTTCATCTAGTATTAGAAAATCAATGCCCCGTATCAAAGCTCTTGCCAAAGCGATTCGCTGCTTCTGCCCTCCGGATAGATTTGCGCCGTCTTCCCCACAATTTCCATCCAGTCCACCCGTAATATAAGGAAGAAATTTATCCACTCCGCTCAGCTTTAACGCATTATCAAAATCATCTTTTCCAAAACTTTCTCCCAGACATATATTATAGCGTATCGTATCATTGAAGAGATGAGTCTTTTGGTGAATAACCATCACCTTTTTCCGCAATTCAAAAACATCAAGCTGCCTTAATTCAACACCATCGTAGAAAATTTCTCCCTGGTAATTACTATAATTTCCACTCAGCAGTTTGACAAAGGTTGATTTTCCGCAACCACTTGCCCCCACCAAGGCTAGCTTTTCACCTTTACATATGGTCAGGTCATACCCTGTTAATACTGGAAACTCTTCCTGGTATCGAAATTTCAAATCCACAACACGAATTTCACGGGAAAATGAAGGTCTAATGCTACCAACAAATATATCATCAACATCATCAATAATGGAAATCAGCTTGTCCTTTATAGGCCTGCTGCCCTTCAACAATGGAACAAGTTGGGAAAACAGCATGATTCCTCCATTAAAGAAACCATACAGGGTTACAAACAAAAGAACTGTTCCTATACTGATTTTCCCTTTGACCGCCATCCCTCCCGCAATCACAAAAGTAAGCATCTTAATCCCTTTTCCCACCACCTGGGAACAGTTCTTCAGCATAGATAAAAGCAATGAAAGCCTGTAAATCGCATCTTCTAACGCTTTATTTACCTTCAAAAAGCGGATACGTACCTTATCAAGAACTCCATAAGCAGATATGACATCATGCCCATTCAGCGCTTCCTTCATACGCAAAGATAACTCCGCTTCACATACCGTTTTCTCCACCAATCTCTTCCTAATCTGCCTGGTAAGCATTTGAGGAATCAAAAAAGAAAGAATAGAGGATAGAATTGCCATCCCTGTCAGAAATGGACTATATATTACCATGATCAACAGCGAAAGCAGGATATCTGCGCCTCCCCGAATCAATCCCCATATGGGCGAAGTGAAATTTGTAGTCAAAGTATTGACATCATTGCTCATCATAGAAAGGTATTCCGCCGTATCCTGTTTCTGAAAGTCCGCAATACCTTTCCTCATAATCCCGTTGTATAAGTCACCGCGCAGGTCTTCTTCAAATCTGGTTTTAAATTTATTCTCTATCAGCGCGCTTAAATAATATGCGATTCCTGTCGCCAAAATTATAAGAAAAACATACCAAAACAATTTTCGAAAACTCTCCATATCTCCCTGGACGATTGCATCAATCAAATTCCGCTCCAAAAGAACAGATACAGTTGTAATCACACTTATAATTATGCTGATAAACAATGCCAACAGTGCCAATACGCAATGCCTTTTCACGTACCTAAACATATTCTATGCCTTTCGTTAACTAATCTTTTCACAAAACCAACTATATTTTAATACCCTATATGTACAGTATACAGCAGAACCCCCTGATTCATAGAAAGCTTACACATATAGAATATCATTCTCTCCACGCCCCTACAAGTGACAAAGCTGTTCCCTTTTTTTAGAAAAAACACCGCAAAAAGGAACAGGTTTGTCACTTGTCATCCTCCTGAAAAAAAGCGATAATAAATAATAATACTTTTACACGGAGGACAAAACCCATGAAAAACATCATTTTAAAACAGTTTCTCAAATTGACAGCCACTGCAATGGCATGCGCGGCATTCTCCATCGCAGTCCCGGTTCCCGGGGTTCCAAGGCTCCCTTCGCCGGACAATATCATCGGCAGTCAGGTGATTGAAGCGCCTGAAAATGAGGGAGTCAATGATGAAGAACCCGGGATTTCACCGATGAATGATAACGATGAGAATAATGAGAAAATTACTTCAACGTTATCCTGAATTATGGTTGCCTGCCAACACCTTCAGCTTCTCCTGATAAAAGGATACACTATGGCTCCGTGCCAATTCACCAAGCCGGATACATTGATTCAGTTCCCGCTCATCATCTAAGACAATATCTGTAGGGATGCCTCTTTTCCTTCTCTCTGCATGGTTCCACCAACGGTCATACAAGCTGTCATGCAGAGCCCACAATCTTCTGTTTCTGAGGCATCCCTCTATGATATTCAGGCTGTGCTTATCCGCCTTATTGTACTCCCCTCTGTTTCCCCACTGGCTTCTCACATAAATCATGACAAATTCATACATCCCGTCCACATTTTCCAGTTCTTCCCTGTCAATGACAGGCTAGTATATCTCCTCAAAGCGCTGCAGGCATGTCTGGAATTCTTCGCCCTCCTTATCCATTCCCGCCATCATATTTCGTATACATGACTGTTCTTCATGTGTTAAGTACTTCTCCCCCGGCGCAAGGAATGCCTTATAAGGCAGCGTTAATTCCAACACTTCCCGAAGCCTCCTGCTGCATTCCGCCTTGTCAATCTCCTTTTTTGCCCAACTAAGCAGCACTTCCTGGCGCTGCAAAGCCTGTCTGTTGCAGGTGATATCCATGGATACCAACTGTTTTAACCGCTCCAACATCTCCTCTGCTTCCTCCCAGTGCTGTCCGTTCATAGATTCCCGCAGCCTCTCCATCAGCTCCCTGGCCTCCGGAACCCCCGTCACAAGTTCAGTCCTGACCAACTCTCCGAACAGTCCCAACTTCTCAAACAGCCTTTCCGTCACCCAGCGCTGCGGGGATACTTTGCCGTTTCTGATTCTGTACAATGTCCTGATATCACAGACTCCTTCGCACAGTTCCCCTGCCCCGATGCCTAGCATCCTGCTGCGGATCCGGATTACCTCATTGGTACAGCTGATCCCTTTCGTCCTGTACAGCCAACAGTCATCCACGGTTTCCTTCGGTACCCGAAACTGTGCATAAACATCCTCCAGCGCCTGTTTCCACCGGGCATTTTCCTGCTGCAGCCGAAGAAAGGCATCCCCTCCTTCACCCCGGCCCCTTCTGCTGCCGGGAAGCTTCTCCAATTTATCGAACAACCGCTCCCTCATGTCCAGAATTTCCCACAGAAAATACATCCTGCCGTTATCCCGTAACATTTCAAGCGCTCTGTTGCAATACGTAAAAAGTTCCGTATATTTTTTCCGTGTTTCGGAATCCGTCTCCTCTTCCTCTGCCCCATACTCCTCCATCAGGCATCTGCACAGGAAAAAGACCGCCTTCGGATATAGCTTTGCCATTCCCCGCCGGTCCAGTCTTCCGGATGTTATGTATGCGACCACTTCCCTGTACCGTTCCGGACGCTCTCCGGAAAGTAAGCCTTTTCTGCCGTTCTTCCGGCAGCGCTCAAGCTCCAGAATCAGGTTCAGTTCCCTGACAGACAGCGCCAGTTCTGAGAGCGGCTTTTTCTCCGGTTCAGGAACTGTCAGACTCAGCGCTTCCTCCATAAGGGAAGTAAAAGTACCTTCTCTGGAAGCTGCTTCCTTCCCCTGGCGACGCTGTATCTGCGCCAACATGCTGAGGTAAAACTGCCGGTTCAGTTTCCTTTCGATTTCCCCGGCGTGATTTTTCCCTCCGCCCTGCTCGCAGTAAAGTTCATGATACTTTTCCAGAGTCTCCTCCGCCTGCCCTGTCTTTTCATATGCAATGCAGTGAAGGGTTCTCTCCTGCATCTTCCACTGGGCATATTCCTCACTGCCCAGGTAGCATTCATAGTCCTCCGCCCCTACGCCCAGGCGCCCCAGAAGCGCTTCCCGCAGCGGCCTGCCCGTACTCCGCTTCCCCTGCACGATAAGCCTGGCAGCCCTTTCCCCGCACAGACCTTCCGTAAGCTGGTTCACCGTGATATTCCGCTTCTCCCGCAGCATGCCGATATAACCCGCAAACTGTATTCTTTCGTCCCTGTTCAATTACATTTCCTCCCAGTCTCTTTTCCTGTCACCCATAACGGCCATTTTTTCCTAAGATTATACCATAATTTCGTATGCGCCAACACACGTGGAATCAGAAGTTGAGGCAGGATGGCCATCCGGCCGTTTCCTGCCGAAAATCAGTTCATTGGAAAGGGCCCCTCCATTATCACAGATCTATAATAAAAATCTGCCCAGAATCTGCAGCAGGCACCACTGCGGATCCACCGCTCCCAATTCGCCCTCTGTAACGATTATATCCCTGCGGTAAACCGTATCCCCCAGGATATATTCCACCTTTCCCACAGGCGTGCCGCTGGCCACGGGGGCCGTCAGGCAGTCTTCCATGGTATATTCGGTCCGGACCGCCTCGTCCGCCCGCATCAGCAGCCCCTCCAGATTTCTTCCGGTTCCGTCTTCCCGGGCTTCTCCCCCTTCCTCCACCCGGACGGTCACGAAGGCCTGGTCCCCCAGAACCTCTGTCTGCCCGTTCTGTACCGGAAGGGGCTTCAGCACGCTTTCGTCAAAGGCAGTCCCCTCCTGGTCAAAACTTTTGTAAAAATAATTGTCAATGCCGTACTGCATCAGTTCCCTTGTATCGCTCCATTTGTAAGCCTTGTTGTTGGGCCAGCCGCAGGCAAGCAGGGCCACCACGAAGGTGCGTCCCTCCCTCTCCAGGGCCCCCACATAGCAGTAACCCGCCTTATTGGTAAAGCCGGTCTTTCCCGTCAGCGCGCCCTCCATCATGCCCAGAAACGCATTGTGGTTCGTACAGGAGAAGCTCCGGCCGTTGGCGGAAAAGCCGTGGCTTCCGGCACGGGTGATCTCCAGGAACGCCTCCCTGCTCTCCGATTCCCTGATACAGTAGGACAGGATCCGGGCCAGCTCCCTTGCCGTGGTGCAGTGCTCTTTCTCCACCGTGCTGCCATCCTCCAGCGTGTACTGCTCCGTGGCATCCAGGCCGTTTGGCGTGATAAACCATGTGTTTTCACAGCCCAGCTGCGCCGCCTTCCGGTTCATGCAGGCGGCGAAGGCAGCCATTGCCATTTTGCTCTCCTCCAGGGTATAGTCGGCCGTCTCCTTCGCCTTAAGCTCCGGGGACAAATACTGCTTCCCCACATGTTCCGCCAGGGCAACGGCGGAATCATTGTGGGATTCCAACATCAGGGAATGAAGCAGGTCCCTGACCGTATACTGCTCCCCCCTTTGTATGTAGAGTTTCACCTTGGGCATGGATGCGGCATAGGAAGAAACGGTAACCACGTCATCCTGGGACACGCTCTCCAGTACGATAATGCAGGTCATGATCTTGGTGGTGCTGGCCATGGCCATGACTGCATCCTCATTTTTTCCGTACAGCACCCTTCCCGAGTCCGCGTCCATCAGCACCGCCGCCGTGGCGTACAGCTGCATGCCCTCCCCGCGAACGGGCGCCACAGCGGCCATCAATCCAAAAAGAACGCAAAAAAAGCCTCCTGCTATTTTTTTCATCCACATTTTCATTGTGTCAGTCTTCCAACGGGATTTTTAATAGTATATGAGGCTGTCTGCACACTTTATGTTTCACGGCAAGTCCATAATGCCGCCCGGCTCTAAATTTTCAACTACAAGTCCGCAATACATTCCGGCCCTAAACTTCCAACTGCAGCTGTACCTCGGCTTCCGCCTGCTGCTTAAATTCCTCCACCTGCACCGGGTTCAGCTCCGGCAGCTCCTCCAGGCTTCTCACGCCGAAGCAGCGCAGGAACTGTTCGGTGGTGCCGAAAAGCAGCGGCCTGCCCGGGGCGTCCAGACGTCCCAGTTCCATGATCAGGTCATATTCCAACAGCTTGTTGATGGCATGGTCACAGTTGACTCCCCTGACACGCTCCACCTCCACCCTGGTGACGGGCTGTTTGTATGCGATGATGGAGAGGGTCTCCAACACCGTGTCAGTCAGCGTCATTTTCCTGGGCGTCTTGGCTATTTTAACCAGGTACTCGTACATGTCGTCCTTGGTGCACAGCTGTACCGCGCTGTCAAAACGGGCCAGGGTAATCCCACGGTCCTCCCTCGCATAGCGTTCCTCCATCTGTTTCAGTATTTCTTTCGTGGTCTTCACGTCCGTCTCTATCACCTCGGCCAGACGGCTGATCTCCACGGATTCCCCCATGGTGAACAGCACCGCCTCTATCACCGCTTCCGCCCTTGTCCTCTTCATGCCTGTCCCTTCCTGTCCATTCCCAATTTTTCCGCCTGCGCGGCATTTTTTCAAAGCAATGATGTAATCATGATATCGTCAAAGATGGTCTCCTGGCTGATCAGGATCTTTCCCGTCTTCATCAGTTCCAGAATGATCAGGAATGTGACGATCACTTCCATTTTCCCCGCCTGCTTTTCCAGAAGCTTCCGGAAGCTGAAGGTCTTATGCTCCCTGGCATAGGCCTCCACGTACAGGGTCTTCATGTCCATGTCTATCTCTTCTTTTTCAATATTTCCATACTGGCTCCTGATGGGGTCTATCTTGTCCTCCTGCCTGCGCAGGACCGACTTGAAAATCCCGTGCAGCCTGCCCAGGGTCATGTCCCCTATCAGCTCCTCGTAGTCAATGGGCGGCTTGTACAGCGCCACCTCCGGCGGCAGCTTCTGCTCCCTGTAAAGACTCCTGGCCGCATCCACCTGACGGTCCCGCAGTTCATAGGACATGTACTTGTACATCTTGTACTCCAGCAGCTTCTGCACCAGCTCCTGCCTGGGGTCTTCCTCCTCCCCCTCCTCATCCACTTCCCTGGGAAGCAGCATCCTGCACTTGATGTCGATGAGGGTGGCCGCCATCACCAGGAATTCGCTCATCACGTTCATGTCGTCCGTCTCCATCTGGCGGATGTAGTCCAGGTACTGCTC
The DNA here is from genome assembly GCA_910578995.1 of uncultured Acetatifactor sp. Classification (GTDB taxonomy): domain Bacteria; phylum Bacillota; class Clostridia; order Lachnospirales; family Lachnospiraceae; genus Acetatifactor. The sequence continues at coordinate 6,400 of CAJTSY010000108.1, read as the reverse complement.
CGTGATCTTCACGATGGGAATATCATAGATATCCACTTTATTTTTGTCGATTAAATGAAGCAGCAGATCCAACGGCCCCTCAAATACTTCCAGTTTTACAGATATCGCCATGACAACCTCGCCTGTGTAATGAAATCCGACACATTATTTTACCGTCTTTTTCCATGGTTTTCAAGGAAGAACATATTTTCTCCCTCAGGATCCCCGGGGCCGGAACTCCACAACCCACAGTTCCCCTGGATTGAACACCCGGACCGGAATGGTATGGGTTCCAAGCCCCCGGCTGAGCACCATCGTCCTGTCCCCCTCCCGGAAGATTCCCCCGTCATACTTTGGAAACAGATGCCAGGACGGGGACACCACACCCCTGCCCCAGAAGGGCACACGGGCCACGCCCCCGTGGATATGCCCCGACAGGGTCAGGTCCGCCCCCCAGGCGGCATACCGGGGAAAATAGTCCGGATTGTGGGCGAGCAGCACCGTGAACAGCTCCCGGGAAGCCTGTCCCAGTATTTCCGGCAGGTAGTCCGCCTCCATTTCCGTCAGGCGGAACCTTTTGTAAAAGCGCTCGTCAATCTCGGAGCCGTATACCGCAATTCCATATTCAGGAAGCTTGGCATGGGCGTTTACCATGGGCCTGATCCCCATCTCTTCCAGGGCCGCGCCGTACCGCTGCGCCATATCCCCATATACCCGGGGATAGAGCTTCAGCCTGTGTTCATGGTTTCCGTTCGCATAATATACGGGATATTTCTCAGCGAGCTTCCCAAGCAATTCCAGGGCCGGCTCCAGGGAGGCCCCGCGCCCCGCCGTCAGGACATCCCCGGCTATCAGCACGAAATCCGGCTGCAGGGCCCCGATGGCCTCCAGGAGCTTTTCGTTGTCCTTCCCGTAGCGTTTGTTATGTACATCCGTAAGGAGCACCGCCCTGCAGGGCTTCCGGATCCTTTCGTCCTCCACCGTATATTTTTTAACCACAAAGCGGTTGCTGTCGTAAAGCATGACCCAGACCAGCGCCAGAGCTATGATTACAATCACGGTAATCAATATGTCCATCCTGTCATTCCCTTCCCTGTTCCTTTTTGTTCCGGCCTCTGCTTCCTGCCTTTTCATCCGCAGCCCTGCAGGGGCGGCCTCTCCCTCCAGGGCTGCTGTTCCTCCGGATAAGCTTCCGTCCTATACCTTCCTATAACAGGAACAGGCCGAACACCCTCTTTAAGTAATCGCCGTAGACCGCCTTCTCCACGCTCTCCGCAAACAGGACCGGCGTGCTGCCGATCTCCACCCCGTTCAGCAGGTACCTGACCCTCCCGGCCTCCGCTCCCTCCTGCACAGGGGCCTGGACAGCCTCCGGAAGCTCCAGGACCTTCTCCACAGCGGTCAGGTCGCTGCCCTGGATGTCCAGGTACCGGAACTCGCCCTGGTACCGGACCGCAGCGTTTTCCGCGGTGCCGCCCTCCACGGGCAGGGGAGGCAGGGCATCCTGGTTCGCATCTATGTATATATCGCACACATTGAAACCGTAGGTCAGCAGCGCCTGGGCGTCCCCGAAACGGGTCTTGTAGTCCGGCGCGCCCATCACCACGGCGATCAGGTCGATCCCGTCCTTGGATGCCGTGGCGGAAAAGCAGTATTTTGCCTTTGAAGTAGAACCTGTCTTCAGGCCCGTGGTCCACTGGTACTGTTTCAATAGCTTATTGGTGCTGCTCAGGGTAAAATTGGAGGTTCCCTGCCTGGTCTCATGGGTGATGTCCTCCATCCAGATCTTCGTGTAATTGAATATGTCCGGATGGTTTACCGTCAGTTCCCTGGACATCACCGCCACGTCCCTGGCGGATGTATAATGACTGTCGGAATCGCTGAGGCCGCAGCAGTCCTCGAAATGGGTGTCCGCCATCCCCAGTTCCTCCGCCCTCTGGTTCATCAGGGCCACAAATGCCTCCTCGCTGCCCGCTATGTGTTCCGCCACCGCCACACTGGCATCGTTGCCGGAGGACACGGCGATGCACTTGATCATGGTGTCCAGGGTCTGCACTTCCCCCTGGGCCAGGTACACCTGGGATCCACCCATGGAACTGGCGTACTCGCTGACAGTCACCTGGTCCGTGAGGCTGATTTTGCCCGCGTCAAGGGCCTCAAAGGTGAGAAGCAGCGTCATAATCTTGGTAATACTGGCAGGGCTCCTGCGCTCCGTGGAATTGAGTTCATAGATGATCCCGCCCGTGGAGCTTTCCATCAGGATTACCGACGGGGAGGAGACGGCGACTTCCGCCCCTGCCGTCTGCGCCGGCCAGAAGAAAAGCAGAAAAGCCATCCCCACTGCCAAAAAGCTTTTCTTTTTCATTCTAAACATAAAAATGCCACACTCCATATTCCTTCCTTTGTCTATAGAATATGAGAATGCGGCCCTATCTATGCCATAATTCCGCATACAAAATCCCCAGCCATATAAGCCGGGGATCAGTCGCTTAGTTATATTTACGTTTCCTTGCAGCTTCAGACTTCTTTTTCCGTCTTACGCTTGGCTTCTCGTAATGCTCACGCTTGCGAATTTCCTGCTGGATACCAGCCTTAGCACAGCTTCTTTTAAAACGACGTAAAGCGCTGTCTAATGTTTCGTTTTCTTTTACGATTACGTTTGACATGTCCACCCGACCTCCCTTCAGTCCCTCAAGCTTCTCGACTGAGTGGGTTATTATGTACTGCACACGGCATATACACATTTTTTATTATACCACAAAAGTCCCATACGTCAACTGTTTTTTACAGTTTTTAGCATAATTTTATTTATTTATTTTTCCAGGCCCATCCGGACCGAAAAAATCCGGTCTGACCGCTATGCCGGGGTTTTCCGCCTCACATCTGAATAACCCTGTCGGCAAATGCCGCCTCTTCCTCCCGGTGAGTCGTGTAGATAACGGTAGTCCTGCTGCTTCTTATATAGTTCATCAGCTTTTCGGCGTGTTCCCTGTCCAAGGACGCCGTGGGCTCGTCAAGAAGAACCAGTTTCGCACCGCTGTTGGAAAAGGCTCTGGCGGCGTTGATTCTCTGCTGCTCCCCGCCTGAAAGCTCAGATATGGAAGAAATTTCACGGTCTGAAAAATCCAAGACCCCTGCAGCCTTTTTTATTGCCTCCAGGTTTATCTCACCGAAACTGCCCATTAAGATATTCTCGTCAACGGCAGTCTCGTAAAGCTGGGAAGCGGCGGGCATATAGGCGAAAATACCGTTTTCCCTAAAATATGCGGCATCCTCCGCGGGGGATCTGCCAAACAGCGTTATGCTGCCGGACGTGGGAACATACATCCCCATAATGCAGCGGAGCAATGTGGACTTTCCGCTGCCGTTTTCCCCCATTATGGCAATGTGCTCCCCTTCTTTTATACATAAATTGATATCTGAGAGAATTTTTCTGCCCTCTGCCTCAAAACACAGCCTGTCAATGGACAGGGCGCAGCCATTGTCATGGTCTTGAGTTTTTTTCTCCGAGGAACGCATTTCTTCCTTGGAATGCACTTCTTCCCTGGAATGCTTTTCTTCCCTGGAACGCTTCTCCTCCCTTTTCAGGCCAAATAGCTCCTTGCCATTGTCGATGGGCACAGTATTATATGGAATATATGCCGCCATCTGCTGAATATTCTGGGTCTGCTTTCCTGATTCTTCAATAATGCTTTTAACGGAAGCCAGATTTCCTCCCGCTATATTGACGGTGTCTGGCAGAAATCCCAGAACGGGATAAATGAACCCGCTTACCAGTTCGCTTATCACTTTCTGCAGGGACTGATACAGATTATTCTTATGTACCTGTTCGGACTGAACGTGGAAAATATCCCTTCTGGTCTGGTCAAAACGCTGCTTTATGATGCTTTGCAGGCTGTTCATATTGATAAAATCCGCCTGATACATCAGCTCTTCGATATTTTTATTTTTGTCCGCCTCAAGACCCTGGAGCCGGGCAGCATACGTTTCGGACAGACCATTGATTTTACTGCCCGCAAAAACAGTGATGCCTATATGCGCCAGAATAAAGAAGGAAACGGAATAATGAACATTCACCGAGAAAACCAGCAGAACGCCCATTACTATTACACTGACCACAAGACTAATTATCATAACCCATAAAGAGAGGGCGGAATCGGTAAACGCGGTCATACTCTGGAGCAGATCTTCGTCATTATATTTCTCTTCTCTTTCACCGTAGGGCAGCCCAAACAGATCCTGATACAGATCCGCCGAGCCCCTGTAAATAAGGTTTGCGCACATTACATTTCCATATACATTTATCAGGTAATCCAATGTAAGCATGAATAAGGCTGCCATAACCAATAAAAAGATCATCAGCGGAGTTACAGCCGTGCCGCTTTCAATTTTGCCGACGATGAACTGTATCAGAAAGGGCGCAGTCAAAGGCAGTGCAAAGGATGTCAGGGAAAATGCCATCAGCAGAGCCGCAAATTTCAGCTTATGGTTTCTTAAAATGATACCTGTGGATTTCAGTCTGTTTAACATTTTCATTACCGCTCTCCTCCCATCTTGAGAATTTTTACACAACCCTGGGCATTGTAGTCGAAATCCGTATGCGAGGAAATAACCAGGATTTGGAATTTTTCTTTGAGCTGCGCGAGGATTTTCCCGAATATCTCCCTCCGCGAGTCAGGGTCTATGGCGGAGAAGCTTTCATCGGAAAGGATTACGTCATACTCCCCGTAAAAGACCCTGGCCAGACAGATTCTCTGCTGTTCCCCTGAAGACAGATTCAGCATGGAAACAGGGGTGTCTATCCCTCTTTCAAATTTGGGAATCAGTTTTTTTAATCCTGTCTGCTCCAGTGCATAATCCAACTTCCTCTCATCTACCTCCTTAAACATGGTGATATTTTCTTTTACGGTGCCTGAAATAAGCTGAGGCTTCTGACTCAAATATAAAATCCTGTCCCAAAAGGCGTTTTCCTTAATGCTCCTCAGATTTTTACCGCCGCAGATAATTTCTCCTCTGTAGTCTTTTAATATATCTGCCAAAATTTTCAGCAGGGTGGTTTTGCCGCAGCCCGACGCTCCCTTCAGGATCAGACATTCACCTGATTTCAACTCTATATTTAAGTTTTCGAAGAGATTTTTTTCATGGGGCGTCTCTCCCCCATGGAGCGCATCTCCTCCATTTTCATAGGCATAGCTTACATTTTGTGCCGAGATGGAAGTGATTTTTCCCATATCTTCAGCGCCATCACAGGCTTGCACCTGCGGCGTCAGCAAAGCTTTTATTCTGCCGTCCAGACCCTTAAGCTGCTGGTAAGCTGAAATACAGACAGGAATTTGATACAATGTATTGGTCAAAAATCCAACAGCCGCCAAAAGCACAATTAAATCGCTGATTTCAAGGCTGCCCTTGGAAACCCCGTATCCCCCGATGACCAGTATGACGCAGGTATTCAAAATGGCGTTTGCCGAACCCAATATTCTTTGGATGGTCATCGTGCCTAAAATTTTTGCCTGATCGGTTTTATAGGCCGCAATCTCCTTTTGATAGGGTTTAACCACCCGCTCGCCATTGAGCACATAGGCCGCCTCACGGTTCCGCACCAGCTCCGCGTTGTGATTATAAATCGCACCCATATGAAAGTAAAGCTTCCCATTCTGTTCCGGCAGCTTCCTTCCCCTGTAGGCGCTGACGGAAATGGCCGCCAGGGACAGGAGAAGGGTCAGCGCCAAAAGCCATGGCTCGATCATAAACACATAGATACCTGTCAAAACAATCGAAACGGCAGTTCCTATTACTTTTAATATAAATCCTGAAAGCTGCTCGGAATATGTAAAAATATCATTTCGGATAATGGGCAGCATTTTCTCGGTGTTTCCATTGTCTTTATAATTTGAGCCGAGCCAGATATCTATGGCTTTCTGCTCCAGTGATTCTATCAATCTCTGCCTGACTGCCAAAGCCCTGCTGTTCTGAACGCAGACAAGCAGCGCTGATACGATTATACTGACTGCAAACACTGCAAATATGCTCCATATCCTGCCCCCGTTTTTCGTTAAAACACTGTCCGCCAGAAGCCTGATACACTCCAGATAGAGGATACTCAGGACAGAACCCAGGCAGAGGGCGAGTCCCGCCGTAAACAGGCTGCCTGAGGATTTTTTCAGTATGGTTTTTGATTCGGGATTCATTTTTGTTCTTCCTTCCTTATTAAATTTATGTTATGAATTATTTTTTCTATTTTTTCTTTTTTACAGTCCTGAATCTTACAGGACTTGCATTGATCTCCTATCTTTTCTTCTGCCAGCTCAAAATCTGCATCATAAAAACTACTATATATTTTTTTGAATTTAGGACAAAAAATGTCAATTTTTTCTTCAAAGTTTTCAAAAATATTGTTTTTCTTAAATTCCAGTCCTATTAT
>CAJTSY010000107.1 GCA_910578995.1 uncultured Acetatifactor sp. | reverse complement strand
CGCCTTTCTGATACAATCAGTATAGCGGATTTGAAAGAAGATGTAAAGCCTTTATTCAATTATCAAGGTATTGTCTGTGGTTGTGCATTAGCATTGACTTTGCTGATGAAATGCCGATAGACGGCATATATAGTGGATAGAAGCATGTGGAATCTTTCCAGAAGGTATTGTACCATGGACTGTTTTGGTTGTAAATAGTCTGGGGTTTGTTGGTTTAATTAATCCTTGGCGGAGAGGCTGCAGTTATGGAAAGGATAGAACAAAATGTGGCGAAAACGCTTTTGCGCGGCATTTATTATAAGAAAGGATAGAATATTTGTATGAGAATCGGTGAAGTCGGCCTGCTGACAAACGATGTAATCAGGCTTGCGGATTTTTACAAAAGGCTGTTGGAAATTGATAACGAAAGCAGTGACGGGGTACACCAGACACTGATTGCGGAGGAAACCATGCTGACCGTATATAACGACGGCTCGGAGAAAGACAACCGGAACCGGAACATTTGCCTGGCGTTTACCGTGGATGATATAGAGAAGGAATATCGGAAAGTTCTGGCTTTAGGGGCTGAAATCATAGAACCGCCCATGCTGCGTCCCTGGGGAGCGGTGAACATGAGCTTTTATGACCCGGACGGAAATATCGTTTATTTGAGGTGCTTTTCAAAATAGGCAGCTCTTTGATTCTGTTAAGCGGCTCTGTGGCCTGTTCGCTTACTATCCGGCTAATGGCGGCTGGTTTGTTGTGTTCCGGCGAAAATTTCTCTCCAATACCTACAAACCGGCAAAATGAAAAATGGGCGCAAAAAACAGGAAATCTTTTCTTGATTCCCTGTTTCAGCGTGCCGTTTTATATAACGGCGGTTATTCAGTTTTCATGTGAGCCGGATTCTGTTTGCCCCCAGTGTTGTTCCCTGCCTCAATTACAGCAAATAATTATTTTCCCGGTTTGCAATCTGCAAACCGACTAATTTGTAGGTTGCATATCCTCCCATAACCAGTGGTTCCGATTTGCAAATATCTTCCGCTTCTTCACGGCTCTCTGTTTTTAGGATATACATACCTGCCATTCCCGGATAGCCCTTAAAGACACCGCAGATTTCCAGCTTTCCTTCATCGTCCAGCTTTCTTATGTTCTCAACGTGTTCCATAACTACCTGTTTTGTCATTTTATTATAGGTCTTGCTTTTCTCAATCAGCATCATGTACATCAATTTTTCCATACGATTTTCTCCTTTACATTCTATGGGGTTCACTGGGGGTATTATATTATATTTATCCGGCAATAGCAATCTGTCTGCCCCGTCTTTCATGATTCTGTGCAAGGCATAAATGATTCCCCCTTTCTTCCATATGAGGCGTGCATGATTTCGTTTTAATGCCATATTGAATTTGAAACATAAATAGTTTATCATAGAATAGTGACAAGGGCTGTCACCATTTGGAAAGGAGTTCAAAAATGTCAAAGGCAGAACGGCTTATTGAAATGATGATAACAATAAATGCAAAAAAGGATTTTACAGTAGGCGAATTGGCAAATGAATTTTGTGTATCAAAAAGAACCATACTGCGTGACTTGCAGGAATTGGAGCAGGCGGGCTTCCCTCTTTATTCCGAAGTCGGGGCGGCGGGCGGCTACCATATCTTAAAAGAACGAATTTTGCCGCCTATTTCTTTTTCAGAAAGCGAAGCAAAAGCTATTTTCTTTGCCTGTCAAGCCTTGCAATACCACCGTGACCTGCCGTTTGAACAGGAAACCATATCCGTCCTGAAAAAATTCTTGAATTGTCTGCCGTTAGATATGCAAAACAGTATTGTGCAGATGCAAAACAAGGTTGTTTTTTGGATTCCGGACAGACATTGCGATTCGCCATTGCTTAAATCCATGTTTCTTGTTGCCATAAACCGCCGTGCCGCAACAATACGGTATTCGTCAACATATTCTGAAAGCACGCGCACAATTATACCTGTCGGCTTATATGCTATGAATGGACTTTGGTACTGCCCCGCCTATTGTACAACAGCAAACCAAATCAGAGTGTTCCGGGTTGACCGTATCAAAGAAATCTTAGAGGAAAAGCCCTATCCAAAAGGAAAATACCCTATTCCTGCGTCAATTCAAGAATATCTGGAAAAAACAGAGGCGAAAAACGATTACCACATGAAAATCCAACTGACGGATATCGGTGTCAAGCGCTGTGAAAGTGAATGTTTGCTTGCAAGCGGATTGAAAACATTTTCAACAGGCGGCGGGATAATCGACATGGAAATAAACCATACTGCCTTAGAATGGGTTGCTGATTATATATTGCCGTTTGGAAATAATGCCACTGTGTTAGAACCAGTGGAGTTAATAAAACTAATGCAGCAAAAAATATACGAATTACATCAGCACTATTGCAAATCAGAATAACAAGTATGTATGAATGAGGGGGATTCCGTTGTAGTCGGCATTGTGGGAAAATCCAAAAGTCACATAAGGATCCGTATCTTATATCGATTTAAAGCACTCAGGGGCCGCCTTGTGCTCATGTCATGTGAAGGCCACAGGGTGGAAAACCACAAAAATAAAACAAAAACTACACAATCCAACAATTATTTGTTGACTTGTGTGGTGGATAGGCTTATAATGGAGGAAAAGCCAGAAAGTGTTGCAATGTAACGCTGCCGTTCCAAAAAAGGACAGGCTCCGGAGGGCGGCAGGCACCAAAAAACGAATCAGGAGGAATCAAAATGCAGAACGAGTATGAAGTAAAAAAAGAGATTTGTGACATCGGCAAAAGGATTTACAACCGGAATATGGTTGCCGCCAACGACGGAAATATCTCCGTGAAAATCAGCGACAACGAATTCTTATGCACTCCCACCGGCGTGTCCAAGGGATTCATGACCCCGGAGTACATCTGTAAGGTTGACGCCCAGGGCAATGTGATCCAGGCCAACGGCAATTTCAAGCCCTCATCCGAGATCAAGATGCATATGAGGGTGTACCAGGAGAGACCCGACGTAAAGAGCGTGGTACATGCCCATCCCGTATATGCCACCAGTTTCGCCATTGCAGGCATTCCCCTGACTCAGCCCATCATGCCCGAGGCGGTTATCGCCCTTGGCTGTGTTCCCATCGCAAAATACGGCAGGCCCTCCACCATGGAGATTCCCGATGCCGTTTCCGAGTATGTGCAGCATTTTGACGCCGTCCTTCTGGAGAACCACGGCGCGCTGACCTATTCCGATTCCCTGCTTGCCGCATACCTGAAGATGGAGTCCGTGGAATTCTACGCGCAGCTCCTCTACCAGTCCAGAGTCTTGGGCGGGCCCAAGGAGTTCACACCTCAGCAGGTGGAAGACCTCTATGAAATCAGGAGACAGTTCGGCATGAAGGGGCGCCATCCCGCCAACCTCTGCCCCAATGCGAAGGAAGGCAAGCCCAGCTGCCACACCTGCGGAGGCGGATGCCACAGCGGCAAGGACAATGGAACTGTGTCCCCTGACATGGTGGCGGAGATTACCAGGAAGGTACTGGAGCAGTTAGGCAAATAATAATTTCCATAGGAAATGACGGATACTTCGGAAAATAATATGGAAAAAGTATTCCATAGACGAAGGGCGTTTTATATGGAAGAATGTAAGAAAGACATTTTAATGGAAAACAGAGAGATAGAAGCAATCGTCCGTGAAGTAATCCAGAAGGCTGTGGAAGGCGGAAATCTGGGAGTTGGAAATGATGCAGTTGCAAATGGCAGCTCCCCGGGAACCGGAAACCTCACAGCAGCCAACGGCGGCCTGGTTCCGGTGACCATGCCCTTGGCCCTTGCCGTAAAGCTCATCGAAGGCATTGAGGCAAAGGCGGCAGAATGGGGCATGCGGGTAGTCACAGCCGTTTCCGATGCTGCCGCAAGACCCGTAGCCATACACTGCATGGACGGCGCCTACATAGGAAGCTTCGACGTAGCACTGAACAAGACATATACATCCATCGCGTTCCGGATGTCCACCGCCCAGTTGGGAACATTGAGCGGGCCGGGAGAAAGCCTGTACGGCATACAGTTTACCAATGAAGGCAGAATCGTTATTTTCGGCGGCGGTGAAGTACTGAAACGAGGCGATGTCATTGTGGGAGCGTTGGGCGTCAGTGGCGGGAGCGCCGAGCAGGACACCGCATTGGCGGCTTACGGGAAATCCCTTTTCGAAAACATATAACCGCAGATGCGGAGCTAAAACAGCATCTGCACCGTAAGTACCCAGAGGATTTACGGACGCATGCGCTAAGCGGCCGGAAATACTCTGCCATGCCTTGGTACTGGAGGTGCAGATGCGGGACTAAAACAGCATCTGTCCGCACCAGTGCCCAGAGGATTTACGGACGCATGCACTAAGCGGCCGGAAATGCTCTGCCATGCCTTGGTACTGGGGCGGACAGATGCGGAACTAAATTAGGAGGTAAAAGTGTGCTTGTAAACGAGAGTCTGGTACAGGATATCGTACAGGAAGTCGTGGCGAAGATGCAGATTGCGGAATCCGCAGGCGGAAAACATGGCATTTTCACGGATATGAACGAAGCCATCGCAGCCGCCAAGACATCCCAGGCAACCGTACGCAGGATGTCCCTCGACCAGAGAGAACAGATTATCAGCAATATCCGCAGGAAAACCCGTGAAAACGCGGAGCTCATCGCCCGGATGGGCGTAAACGAGACCGGCATGGGCAATGTGGGACATAAAATTTTAAAACATCAGCTGGTTGCGGACAAAACCCCGGGTACGGAGGATTTGAAGACGACAGCATGGTCAGGGGACAGAGGCCTGACCCTCATTGAGATGGGCCCCTTCGGCGTTATCGGCGCCATCACACCCTGCACCAATCCAAGCGAGACCGTGATCTGCAATTCCATCGGCATGATTGCGGCGGGGAATACGGTGGTGTTCAACCCCCATCCCCAGGCGGTGAAGACCACCATCTTCGCCATCAATATGATTAACGAGGCGTCCCTGGAGGCAGGCGGTCCGGACAACGTGGCCTGCACGGTGGAGAATCCCACCCTGGAGTCCAGTGACGTGATGATGAAACATAAGGACATTCCGCTCCTGGTAGCCACCGGCGGCCCCGGCGTGGTGACGGCGGTGCTTTCTTCCGGAAAAAGGGGCATCGGCGCAGGCGCAGGCAATCCGCCCGCTGTGGTGGACGAGACCGCGGATGTCCGGAAAGCGGCGGCGGACATCGTCAACGGCTGTACTTTTGACAACAACCTTCCCTGCATTGCGGAGAAGGAAATCGTGGCGGTGGAGTCCGTGGCGGACGAGCTGATGCATTACATGATATACGAACAGGGCTGCTACCTGATCTCCAAAGAGGAGCAGGACCGGCTCACCAAGACGGTGCTCACTCCCAAGGGGCTGAACCGGAAATGCGTGGGACGGGACGCCAAAACCCTGCTTGGCATGATCGGCGTAACCGTGCCCGACAACATCCGCTGCATCGTGTTCGAGGGGCCCAAGGAGCACCCCCTGATTGCAGAGGAGCTGATGATGCCCATCCTTGGCATGGTAAGGGCAAAGGATATCGACGACGCCATAGAACAGGCCGTATGGCTGGAGCACGGCAACCGCCACTCCGCCCATATCCACTCCAAGAACATTGACAATATCACCAAGTACGCCAGGGCCATAGACACGGCCATCCTGGTGAAGAACGCCCCGTCCTACGCGGCACTGGGTTTCGGCGGGGAGGGCTACTGCACCTTCACCATCGCAAGCCGCACCGGAGAGGGCCTGACCAGTACCAAATCCTTCACCAAGAGCAGGCGCTGCGTCATGGCCGACAGCCTCTGCATCCGGTGATCAGTAGAATTGAATGATTGAAAGAGGCGGCTGAATGCTGAACTGGATAAATTATTAGGTGAGAAGCAATAAACAGAAAGGAGATTTTAACATGGCAGATACAGCACAGATAGAAGAGATTGTGAAACAGGTGCTTGCCAGTATTTCAGGAACCGCCGTCACGGCGCCCGCAGGAAACGGCGGGGCAGGCGCAGCGATTCCAAAGACGGCACATGTGGCAATGCTCACCAGTCTGGAGCATTTTGACGTAAAAGAATTCCCCATGCCGGAAGTCGGCGACGACGACATACTGGTAAAGGTGGAAGGCTGCGGCGTCTGCGGCACGGACGCCCATGAATTCAAGAGAGACCCCTTCGGACTGATCCCCGTAGCCCTTGGACACGAGGGCACCGGCGAGATCGTGAAGATGGGGAAAAATGTAAAGAAAGACAGCGCAGGCAAGGATCTGAAGATCGGCGACAAGGTGGTTACCTGCATGATTTTCAAGGATAACCCGGACATCACCATGTTTGACCTGAACAAGCAGAACGTGGGCGGCGCCGATGTGTACGGCCTGCTTCCCGATGACGACATTCACCTGAACGGATGGTTTTCCGATTATATCCTCATTCGGAAAGGCTCCACCGTATTCAACGTAAGTGATCTTGACCTTTATTCCAGAGTCCTCATTGAGCCCTGCGCGGTGCTGATTCACGCGGTGGAGAGAGCGAAGAGCACCGGAATCCTGCGCTTCAACAGCAGAGTGGTGGTACAGGGCTGCGGCCCCATCGGGCTGATCTGCATCGCCATCCTGCGCACCATGGGCATCAACAAGATTGTGGCGGTGGACGGCGAACAGAAGCGCCTGGACTTTGCGAAGGAGCTTGGCGCATCCGATTCCGTGAATTTCAAGGAACATAAAGGTATCGAAGCGCTGACGGCGGCGGTTGAGGAAAAATGCGACGGACACCTGGCGGATTTTGCCTTCCAGTGTACCGGCTCCCCTGCGGGACATTCCAATATCTATAAGTTCATCCGCAACGGCGGTGGGCTTTGCGAACTGGGATTCTTCATCAACGGCGGGGATGCCACTATCAATCCCCACTTTGACATCTGCTCCAAGGAGATTACCACTGTGGGTTCCTGGGTTTACACCTTAAGGGATTACGCAACCACCTTTGACTTCCTGAAGAGCGCGAAGCGGATCGGGCTTCCCATAGATAAGCTGATTACCCACACCTATCCCCTGGAGGAAATCAACGAGGCCCTGAAGACCAACCTGGCCATGACAGGCCTGAAGATTGCAATTATCAATCGGTAGGATAAAAACGCGGGAATCTTTTCCTGAAATTTTCCCGAAAACGGGGGACTGAATTTGATTCTGATAAATATCAAACGGCAGTGCGTTAAGGTCAGGATGAGAACGAAACCGATTAGAAACAGTTAAGACAAGGATGAAGACTGCTTCATGTGAAATCGGGGAAGCGAGGGAAATATGGAAAAAAGGCTTTCCACGGAAAAAAGGCTTTCCACGGAAAAAAGGCTTTCTACGGAGGAAAAACATTCTATGGAAAAGGAGCTCTCCATGGAGGAAAAACATTCCATGGAAAAAGAATCCACCATGGAGGAGAAACATTCCACGGAAAAAGAACCCACCATGGAGGAAAAGCATTCCATGGAAAAAGAACTTTCCACGGAGGAAAAACATTCTATGGAAGACGGAAATTCCGCGGAGGAAGCGGTGGGATTGTTGGAAGTGTTCGGCCTGGTCTGCGCCTTCATGGCGGCTGACGCAGGATGCAAGGCGGCGGATGTGAGGCTTGAGGTTTTTGACAAAAATAAACCTGCAAATGCGGATGCTCTGCCGGTTCCCCTGTTGGTGACTGTAAAGTTCCGGGGAAGCGTGGCGGCTGTGGAAGCGGCCATGGAAGCGGCTGAAGCGGTGGCCAAATCCCTCACGGGAGTGGTGCAGAGGCACATTATCCCCAGACCCACCGGGGACACCGGGAAGATGCTGAAGATCAGCGCTTTTGATAAAAACTGACCCGGATTCCGCTGTAGAAAGGAACCATTGCGGGAAGAAACCGCGGCAGGATGAGCGGGAAGAGATGAATCATCGGATGCCGCAGGACATAGGCAGGAAGGAAATGTTACGAAATGACTTTTGATCTTTCGGCTGAGTGTCAGCAAGGAATACAGCAATTCTAAAGCTGTTTCTGCATCAGCGGCCGGATGATAGCAATAAAAGATTTTAGAACTAAGAATAAAAAGATTGATGAAGGAATTGTATAGAACGAAAGGAGAGCATTATGGCACAGGAAGCATTGGGAATGGTAGAAACAAGAGGCCTTACAGCCGCCATTGAGGCAGCGGATGCGATGACCAAGTCCGCGGAGGTTTCTCTGATCGGCACCGAGAAGATCGGTTCCGGACTGGTAACCGTAATGGTGCGCGGCGATGTGGGAGCCGTGAAGGCATCCGTGGAGAGCGGTTCCGCGGCAGCAAGCAGACTGGGCGAGCTGGTGGCGGCCCATGTGATCCCCAGGCCTCATTCCGACGTGGAGAAGATTCTGCCGAAGATCTGAACCGGCATATCGCAAAATCCTGCGGGAAGAATGCGGCGTGGAGCAGATCAGAATCGCAATATCAGTAAAGGAGCCGGCAAATGAGCAATACATCATTGGGCTTTATCGAGATTACAGGTGTGGTTGCCGCTGTGGATGCCCTGGACATCATGTGTAAGACATCGGGCGTGGAGCTGGCCACCTGGGAGAGAAAACTGGGCGGAAGGCTTGTGACCATTGTGGTCAGGGGCGACGTGGCATCCGTCACGGAAGCTGTGGAGACTGCGGCGGCCAAGGCGATTAAAAAGCCTGTGGCCAAGGGCGTCCTGGCGAACCCCCACGATGAGATCGTGCGTCTGGTGAACCTGAGTGCAAGCCGCTTCATGAACAACGAGGCACAGCCAGGCGGCTTGGACGCCAGAACTATCCAGGAAGTGTAACAAGCGTAAAAAGCACTAAAGTGCAGAGAGCGGAACTGGAATAAAAGAGACGGAACTGGAAAAAGAAACTAAACAGTCTCGGAACGGAAGTGCCCGGAAGAAAATATCAGCTGCGCCCTATGCAGATGAAATTTTCTTCCCCACAAGGGCACTGGAGTGCAGAGACGGAACTGGAATAAAAACCAAAACAGTCTCGGAACGGAAGTGCCCGGAAGGAAATATCAGCTGCGCCCTATGCAGATGAAATTTTCTTCCCCACAAGGGCACTGGAGTGCAGAGACGGAACTAAAATCAGGAGGAAAAGAAATGGCACAGGAAGCATTAGGAATGGTGGAAACAAGAGGTCTGGTAGCGGCGATTGAGGCTGCTGACGCTATGTGCAAGGCTGCAAACGTAAGCCTGGTAGGCACGGAGAAAATCGGTTCCGGACTGGTAACCGTAATGGTGCGCGGCGACGTAGGAGCCGTGAAATCTTCTGTGGAGGCAGGCGCATCCAGCGCGTCCAAGCTTGGCGAACTGGTAGCTACCCATGTAATTCCCAGGCCCCACAACGACGTTGAGATGATTCTTCCCAAAGTAACGGCTTAAGAAGCCAGAATTTTCCCGACAGAAGGATAAGATAGGGTTTGCTGCTGTAGGCAGGTTTCATATGACAGAGCCAGGCCAAACCTGCAATCTCAGGGGCAGGGAACACACTTCTCAGAACGGGGACGGCAGGTTTGGGAAGAAAATGACACTTACAGTCCGGCAGGGCGGGAAGAGCGGCGATGGAGGAAGAACATGGAACAACAGACAGTGGAAATGATTACCCAGATGGTACTTCAGACCATCCGCGGAATGGAAGAGAAATCCGGTGGCTTTCAGGTGCCGGTGGGCGTGTCCGCGAGACATATCCATCTGACTCAGGAGCATGTGGAAATCCTTTTCGGAGCAGGATACCATCTGACCAGGAAAAAAGACCTTATGGGCGGCCAGTATGCCTGCAATGAGACAGTCACCATAGTAGGCCTGAAACTGCGGGCCATTGAAAACGTGCGGGTTCTGGGCCCGGTGCGGAAAGCCTCCCAGCTGGAGATATCCGCCACGGACGCCATGAAGCTGGGCGTTGCGGCCCCCATCCGGGAATCCGGCGATGTGGCGGGCAGCGCACCCATAGCGGTAGTCGGCCCCAAAGGAGTGATTTACCTGGAGGAGGGCTGTATCGTCGCCATGCGCCACATCCATATGTCTCCGGCAGACGCAAAAGCGGCAGGGGTCAGCGACGGCGATATCGTCGCGGTGAAGGCGGACAATGAACGGGGAACCGTTTTTAATCAGGTGAAGATACGTGTAGACCAGAGCTTTACCCTGGAGATGCACATCGATACCGACGAAGCCAACGCCAGTAAGATCAAGACCGGCGATAAGGTGACGATTGTAAAATAGCGCAAGGAACTGCCGTTGAAACATTTCTGTAAGGACATCATAGGACGGACAGAAAATCGGTAAGCTCTGCATGCGCCGGGTCTTGTTGTTAAGCGCTAAAAAGGGCGACAAGAACGATATAAGCATATCTGCAGGATCGGACTGCAGCTGAATTCAATTGCAAAACTATACTTGCGAGTATAATGTATTGCAATAGGAGCTGTCCGCAGTTGCTAAATCTGGCATGACTGCGGCGGCTCCGTGGAGCGGATGGCGGGCGGGATTGACATCACAGATAAGACAGCTTTGGCCTGCCCGTCTGTCTGTTTCATACTCAGGCAGGAACGAGGCATCTGCTTCCGGTGTCCGGAGGATTCCGGGCGCAGGGATTGCCTTTGTCTGGAAAGACACTGTGGCTTTTGGGTGGCGGGTAAGGGTATTATGCAGGATGACGGCAGGCGCAGTGCAAAATGGACAGCGGGCGTTGTGCATGACGGATAACGTGTACCATGCATGACAGGCAGCCGCCGCCATACAGAATCGATGACAGAAGACACATACCGACTGACAGGAGATACATACCATGGTTGTGGGAAAAGTAGTGGGAAGCATTGTTTCTACCCGCAAATGCGAAAATCTGGTTGGAAATAAATTCATGATTATAGAGCCCCTGGAAGAAATGTCCGCCGGAGGCGCCCGTTTTGTCGCCATTGACAACATCGGCGCGGGAATCGGCGAGACGGTCCTGGTGGCCACGGGGAGCGCCGCCCGGGTGGGGATGGAAAATGCACCGGTGGATGCCGCCATAGTGGGAATCGTCGACGAGTGAGGCTGCAATGATGAAATCTTGTGCGTTGCATTATGCGTTGCGTCGGAATTTTGGTTCAGAAGAATGATTTTGGAGAATATGGTATGGAGATGCAGGCATTGAAGCAGGTTTTGCAGGAAAACGGCATTGTCGGCGCAGGCGGCGCGGGCTTTCCCACCTATGCGAAACTGGATGAAAGAGCGGAAATTATACTGATGAACTGCGCGGAATGCGAACCGCTGCTGAAGCTCCACAGACAGCTGATGGAACAGCGCGCGGAGGAAATTCTGCGGACCTTTGACGGGATCGCCCGGGCTGTGGGAGCAGGGGAAGCCGTCATCGGGATTAAGAGAGAATACAAGTCCGCCGTAAAGGCGATTGAACGATATATAGACAGATACCCCCATATGAGGGTGCAGCTTTTGGACAGCGCCTATCCCATGGGGGATGAAGTGGTGCTGATTTACGAGGCCACGGGAAGGGTCATCCGCCCCGGCGGCCTGCCCATAGAGGAAGGAGTGGCGGTCTTCAACGTGGAGACGGTCTACAATGTGTACCGCACCCTGGAAAAACAGGTTCCCGTGGTGGACAAACTGGTCTCCGTGGTGGGGGAAGTGGCCCATCCCATAACAGTGCGGGTGCCCATCGGCGCTTCCATCCGGGATGTGGTGGTCCACGCAGGGGAGATCCTGGTGAAAAATCCTGCCTACCTGATCGGCGGCCCCATGATGGGGAACCTGCAGGAGGAGACGGATGTGGTGACCAAGACCACCAATGCGGTGATTGTCCTGGACAAAAGCCACAGCCTGATACAGCGCAAGAACCGGAATGCGGCCATTGACCTGAAACGGGCGGCTTCCGCCTGCTGCCAGTGCGAGACCTGCACCAGTCTCTGCCCCCGCCATGCCCTGGGACACCCCATAGAGCCCCACAAATTTATGCGCAGTGCCGCAAACAAGGATTTCCAGGACACCAATGTGTTTTTAAATACCTTTTTCTGCAGCTCCTGCGGGCTCTGCGAGAATTTCTCCTGCCCCCAGGGACTGGCGCCCAGGAGCCTGATCGCGGATTACAAACTGGGCCTGCGCAAGGCAGGGGTGAAGGTGCCTCAGGACGTAAAGCCTGCCCCGGTGAACAAAGGCAGGGATTACCGCAAGGCCCCGGAGGAGAGACTGGAGGCAAGGCTTGGGCTTTTCAAATATAATGTGGACGCGCCCCTGCAGGAGGACGATTACTGGAAAAGGGAAGACCTGATCCACAAGGTAAAAATTCTGCTGAGCCAGCACATCGGCGCCCCGGCGGTTCCGGCGGTGGAAAAAGGTGCATCCGTCCGCACCGGCGACTGTGTCGCGAAACCCGGGAAAGGCCTGAGCGTGGGAATCCATGCTTCTGTGGACGGCATTGTGCAGGAAGTCACGGAGAAGTATATAACGATTGTACGGCAGTAAATGTGCGCGTAACCGTACAATGCTGAAAAAACTCCCTTTTTGGAATTGCGTACCCAGAGGGAAATAACTTATAAAAATACATTGTAAATGACAGATAACGATTTTACAATCAAATATATAACAAGTATATAAATCGCAATTTGACAAAAGAGGTTTTTAAGTATGGAACAATGGCGGAAGATTTCGCTGATAGGTATTCTTATAGGCAATGGCGCATTGCTTATTGATTATTGTGCAATAAGTATTCCTTATATAATAATGACTCCCATACTGATTGTTGCTTTTATTTTAATTATTACCGGCCTGATTATAAGGAAGAAAAATTTATGCATCGGTAACACTTTTCCGAAAAGAGAGATAAAAAAGGCAGATGCAGAACCGGAATAAAAACAGCATGTGCCCATACTGTACCCCCATAGAATTTATGGACGCATCACTTAGCGGCCGGAAATTCTAAGCCGGATTCTGGGTGTGGTATGGATAGATGCGGAACTGGAATAGGAGGTACCCTCATGGGCAAAGCTTTGGGCATGATAGAATTTAAGACGGTTTCCGCCGGAGTGACGGCGGCGGATGCCATGGTTAAGACGGCGGCTGTGGAACTGGTGGAAGCCCAGACCGTATGCCCCGGTAAATATATCGCTCTGATAACGGGAGACTTAAGCGCGGTGGATGCTGCGGTTGCGACGGCAAAGGTGCAGTACGGCGAGAATCTCATTGACAGCTTTGTACTGGGCAACCCCCATGAGGGCATTTTCCCGGCAATCTACGGAACCACCCATGTGGAACATATCAGCTCCCTGGGCATTCTGGAAACCTTTGATGCCGCGGCCATCATCGTAGCGGCGGATGTGGCGGCCAAAACGGCGGATGTGGAGCTGATCGAGCTGCGTATTGCAAAGGGCATGTGCGGTAAATCCTACGTTTTCCTCTGCGGGGAGGTTTCCGCCGTGGATGCGGCAATTTCAAAAGCGAAAGCCAGTGTGTCCGAAAGCGGCATGTTCCTGGATTCCACGGTAATTGCCCATCCGGATCCCCAGATCTGCAAGTCCATCCTGTAGGGTAGGAGGGGACGTTCCAAATGGCGAAAATGCGGGGAATTCCTGTGCATTCAGCCCTATTTGCTGGGAT
>CAJTSY010000106.1 GCA_910578995.1 uncultured Acetatifactor sp. | reverse complement strand
CCTGTCCCTGACCCTGCGGTTGGGGAAAAAATACGGCAGCTGCAGGCGGAATAACCGCTGTTTTCGGGGGTAGTAGCGCATTTTGTTCTTCATGCTGTGTCCTCTCTTTCTGAATAGGCCGACAGGAAGATCTGACATGCATGAATGTATCAGTTTTCCTGCCAGTGTGTGAAAACTCCGGCAGAAACTGCCCGAATGTGCGATGTGCACCCTTCACAGACTGGGGCTGCCCTGGGAACGGCGCCCCTGCGTTGATGATTCTATGATAATGGTTTTTTTGAAGTTTGTCAACTGTTTGAAAACCTTGAGTTTCCGCAGTTCTATCCACAAAAGCCCAATTATACACATATCACTGTCTACAATTTTTATAAAATACCTAAAATATAAGGAATCTTCTTCCTTTTTGATGTAAAATAAAGTCACCACAACAATTATCCACTAAACAAAAAAGAGGAGGATTCCTTATGGCTCATTTTACATCAAATACCTACACTTTGAAACGGGAAATTTTAACTTTTTCTAATAAAATTTCCAGGAAGCTTTCAAAACCGGACAAAAAGTTTACTGCCGATATGACATACGGCATCCTCGCTTCCGGAAGCTGCCTCCTGACCGATATCGTAGACCAGCTCCATGAACGTTCTAAAAAGGTCAATTCCGTAGAACGGCTTACCAGGCATTTGAATAAAGGCGTTCCTGGAAAAGCGCAGAAATCATACCTTCACACCATCCGCAAATGGGTCCCGGATGAACCCGTCGTCCATATCGATGACAGCGACATCGTGAAACCGGATGGACGCAAGTTCGAATCCCTCGGCCTTGTCAGGGACGGCTCCAAAAGCACGGACACAAAGAACGTCTATGAAAAAGGCTACCATGTCACAGAAGCCTGCGCCCTCACGAAGAACGGCCATCCCGTCAGTATCTTCTCCAAGGTCCATTCTTCGAAAGAGAAAGACTTCACATCCATCAATGATGTGACTTTTTCAGCAATGGAACGGGCAGCCTCCCTGTTCGGAAAGGCCACTTTCGTCATGGACAGGGGATACGATGACAACAAGATGTTCCTGAAACTCCATGGGCTGGAGCAGGACTACGTCATTCGCCTTACGGCAAAGCGCAAGCTCCTCTTCCATGGGAAATGGGTCCCGGCCACACAGCTGCGGGAACAGCGCAAGGGCAAGATCAAAATGCCGCTTTATTATAAAGGCAAAAAACATGATGCCTATCTTTCCCATGTAAAAGTTCCGGTCATTTTCTGTAACCTTTTTAGGCACCATATATGTTCGAATTTAAATCAGCGGAATCATACGGTATTAGATGAATTTGAAAAAACGCTTGAAGACTTAAAAACGGATTACGGCTTCCAGGAAGGACATCTACCTTGTCCTGGTCTACGGCATCACGGAGCATCCCATGATGCTGGCTACAAATAAAAAAATCAGTTCCAGGGAAGATGTCATCCGGATTGCAAAGCTCTACTTTTCCAGATGGCGCATTGAAGATAACTATCCGTTGCTTGCAGATTCAAAGTATACGGGAAATCAGGGGAGAGTGATTAGAATAGTGTACATAGCGGCTCTTTTTTCGGGGGGGTATTTTGCAATGGGAAATATCCTGTGGTTTGCGGCGGAAAAGGCGAGGGGGATTGGCTGGGCAGCACAGAAAAATGCGCGGAGGCCGGGGGTGATTTTTATCGGTTCCATGGCGGCGGTATCAGCCGTCAATTTGGTGTACTTGTTTCTGGCGAAGTATCCGGGTAACCTTACTGCGGACAGTTTGTGGCAAATAGAGCAGATAGTATCCGGAAACTACTCGAATCATCATCCTTATTATCATACACTTGTGATCAGGCTGTTTTATACAGTCGGATTGGAGCTGTTCGGGGATATCAATGCCGCCGTAGCCCTGTATCAGTTATTTCAGATTCTGTTTATGGCAGGGTGTTTTTCCTTTGTGGTGCTGACACTTTGTCAGGCGGGTTTTCCCAAAAAGCCGGTGGCGTTGGTTTTTGTCTGGTATGCGGCAATGCCTTTTCATATAATGTACAGCTTTACTATATGGAAGGATATTATGTTTGGAGGGATGGTGGTGCTGTTTGCCGTCTCAGTTTTTCGCATTCTGAAGGAGATAGGGAGATATTCGCTGGTCAATTATCTGACGTTGGTTGCAGGAGGAGTGGGAACCTGCCTGTTCAGGAGCAACGGTTGGTTTGTTTTTGCTTTGTCGGCGGTATGTTTTGGTTGTCTTTTTCGGAAGAAGGAGCGGAAGCTTATCGTGCTGTTTTGCGGAATATTGGCAGTGACGTTTCTTCTGAAGCACGCTGCACTGGCATGGTTGGGCGTCGTTCAGCCGGATACCATAGAAGCGCTGTCCGTTCCTGCGCAGCAGATTGCACGGGTTATCGCCGATGGCGGCAGGGTGTCTGATGAACAGCTGGATTTGTTGGAAAAAGTGGTGGATGTGGGAGCGGTGAAGGAAAAATATAATCCCCGTATCTCTGATCCTGTCAAAAATCTTGTGCGGGCAAAGGGAAACCAGGGCTGTTTAAGTGATAATAAGGGCGCTTATCTGAAACTTTATATGGACATGGGCCTGGCCAATCCCGTCGAATATGCAAAGGCATGGATAGATCAGACCAAGGGATACTGGAACGCGGGATATTTTTATTGGAGGTGGGCGGACGGCATACAGGAGAATCAGCTGGGGATATCCAGGACAGTCAGATCGGTTCCGGTGGAAAAGGTGCTGAATAAGTATTTATGGCTTTTTTCCAGTGTTGCGCCGCTCCAGATTTTTATGTGCATCGGATTTTATGTATGGGGCATTGGCGTGCTGGGATATATTTGTATGGTCAGGAAAAATAGGGAAGGGTTCTTTTTGTGTATTCCGAACCTTGCGGTTATTTTTTCCCTGCTGATTGCCACGCCGGTTTATTCGGAATTCAGGTATGCATATGCCATATTTTGCTGTATGCCCCTGCTGATATGTGCAGCTTTTGCGAAAGGCAAATCTTAGACGGATATAAATCAGGGAAAAATTTCCAAAAAGTATACTTTTTGATCTGGCAAAAATATATCTGTATATTTTCAGGAGGTACGAAATATGATCTGGTTGATAAGCTTATTGGTTCCGCCGTTTCTTTTGGTATACATAAGGGAGAAGGTGGATAAAAAAGAAGAGGCGGTGTACGCCAGAGTATTTCATTATGCGCTGTCTGTGTTGCTTTTAATTTTGTGATGATACTGGTTCTGTGTTACGGTTTTGACAGCAGGGATAATTTCTTCTATAAATTGAACCAGTACAACGAGTTTGCCTTGAAATACATGCTGTTTTCTTCGCTTTTGGCAGCGGCGGAGCCTTATGCGGAACAGCTTGTCAGAAGCAGGGTGGCTGTAAAGGTAAACTGGAGCGGATTTGGCAGGATAGGAGGCAGGATAAACAGCAAACTGGTTGTGGGGGTATATGCCGCGGTTCTTTTTCTGCTGAACCTGATAAGAATATTCGACAATAATTTCTGGGGAGACGAGGCTTACAGTCTGCTTTTAGTGAAGAAGACAATTCCGGAGATTATCCGGGGATACGGCAGAGCTTCCGGTATCTGTTTTCCAATCAATTTAAACCGGTTGTCTGGGGAATGGTACTGTTGGGGGCGGCGCTGGTCATTTTGTATGAGATTAAGGCGCTGCGGATTGAGAGAAGTGCAGAAGGGAAAACAGTTTTGTGCTTTTCTGCAAAAGGGACAGAGTCTTCAGCGTTTTTCCTGTGGATGGCAGCAGGGGCGGTCAGTGTGTTGGGAACCATTCTGGCTGCGGTCGTTGTCTCGAAAGTAATGAGGCCCGTTTATGTTTTGCGGTACATTTATCCTGTATCCGCGGTGGCATGGACGATTTGGCCTTATTATTATCCTGATAATCAGGTGAAATATGTAAATTTATCTGAATTAACGGATCTGGAGAAGGGGGGATACTGGCTGATAGTGCCAGAGCGGCAGGAGATGGAGGATACCATTGAAATATTGGCGGAACAGGGTTTTTCCTGTGAAAAAGTTATAGACGGGGGAATTCTGGGGACGAGTGCTGTTGATATATATTATTTATGGGATATGTAGATCCTGATTCCATGGGGGCAGTTTTGCCAGGACGCACTTCCCTCTTGCTTTCTTCCCGCTTTTCCGATACACTATAGATAAGCAATTCCATTAATTGGTATAACTTCCATCGTCTGCGACGCCGCCTAAGGCCGGCAGGGCTTTCTGGCAGCAGAGGCGGATAAGGTATGCTTGCAGGGTTTCCGGGAAATGGTTTCGGGCTGCATGAATCCAGGGGGCCGGGTGAAACAGGGCCTGCGGACTTTGGGAGGTTATCACGGGGAAACGGAGGTACGGATGGCAGGCGGTACGGTCAGAGAGAAGTTGGAAGGCAGGGAACTGAAGGTATTTTGCATTTTTTCCATCGGGATACTGGTAGTGGCAGGGCTGGTGGGCACGGCAAAGGACGGGGAGGGCCCTCTGGAGGTTGTCAGGGGACTGTGGACCATTGTGGTTTCCCGGGATGCGCTGATCACGGACTATCTGGAACTGGCCGGTTATGGTGCGGCGTTTGTCAATGCAGTGCTGGTGATGGCCATGGGACTGGGATTACTGTACCGGGAAGCCGTGCATTTTACCGGTCTTACCATGGCGGCTGTGTTCATCAATGTGGGATATGCCCTCTGGGGAAAAAATCCGGTGAATATCCTTCCCATCCTGTTGGGGGCTTCCGTTTATGCCAAGATACATGGTTACCGGTTAAGCAGGTACCTGTATACGGCGCTCTTCGGGACTTCCCTGGCGCCGTTGGTGACGGAGCTGGTCTTTCTGCTGCCTTTTGACAGGAGGATCAATCTTCTGGCCGCAGTTGGGGCCGGAATCCTGATCGGCTTCATTCTGCCTGCGCTTTCCGCCCACACAGCGTCCACCCATATGGGGTTCACCCTGTTCAACGTGGGATTCTCCGCGGGGATCCTGGCCTTTGTGATGGTCTGCATCCTGAAGTCCTTCGGGTTGGAGTGCGAGTCCGTGCTGATCTGGGGGGAGGGAAGGCCTCTGTGGATCGGACTGGGGCTTTACGGATATTTTCTGCTGACTTTTCTGTATGGACTCTGGCTCAGCGGGGGACAATTAAAGGGAATCTTGAAAATATGGAAGCACCCGGGCAGGGCCGTGGCGGATTTCATCCTTATGGAGGGCGTGGGAAGTACCCTGATGAACATGGCCATGGTGGGGGCTGTCTGCGAGACTTATATCTACCTGATAGGAGGAGACCTGTCGGGGCCGGTGGTAGGCGCTATACTGACGGCCTTCGGGTTCGCGGCCTTCGGAGCTCATGTGAAGAATTACCTGCCTTTACTGGTCGGGGTCTTCCTGTCCACATTTCTGAACCGGTTTTCGCCCACTACGCCAGGGGTGCAGCTGGCGGCGATCTTTGCGGTGGGCCTGGCCCCCATAGCGGGCCGGTTCGGCGTGATTGCGGGAATTTTCGCAGGGATGCTCCATACTGCCATTGCCATGTGCACTTCCCAGATGTACGGCGGGCTGAACCTGTACAATAACGGATTCAGCACAGGCTGGGTGGCCATGGTGATGGTGCCTGTGATGGACAGTCTTATACTTGACCATAAGAATAGAAAGAGGAAGGGAAAAAATGTTTGACGAACAGAGAAAAGCGGCGAAAATAGTGGCGGAACTGACCATGTTTTTCCTGTCGGTGGGAGCCGATGACATCAATTCCAGGATCAGAAAGGAAGACGGCCAGGGAACCATCAGATTCCGGGCCAATTACCGGCCGGAGGAGGCGGACCGTTTGGAGGATTTAAAATGTCTCAATGAGCAGCGCAACGACGGTATCGAGGACATCTACTGGGAGCTTGCCGGTTCCGGAAATTTCGGGGAGACCAGTCAGCTGCATTTGGTGGGAATGATGGTGGACCGGGCGGAAGTGCGGATAGAGGACGGTTTTGTGGAACTGACGCTGTATAAAAAAATCGGGTAACGGCTTTGGAGGCGGTTTCGGGCAGAGGGACAGGTGGATTTATGAAGAGAGGGAAAATCGGAAAATTTATACTGCTGCTTTTTCTGGTCTTTGCGGGATACCTTGTCATCCGCCTTTATCCGGTGTGGAAGGCTGCGGTGTATCTGGATAAGCACCTGGATGTAACCTGCTGCGTCTATGAACTGGAGGTGGCACTGGACAGGGAGGCGCTTCCGGAGGGCAGTGATAAGATGCTGGGGATTCTGGCGGAGCTGACAGGGGTGTCAGAAGAAGATATGTACACCCTGACGCTCAAAGGAGAGGTGTGGGAGGACGTTATCCATGTCCTTGTCTATCCGTGGAAGGCACAGAATCCGCTGATCGAGCTTTATCTAGGGGATGACACTGATGTCATAAACGAGACCATGCTTTACAATACGATCCGGGATACCCTGGTGGAGAAATATGCCTTACTGGGGCCGCTGATACCCAGGCAGCAGGAAACTCTGTACATAACCCTGGAGCAGACTGAGCGGCTTTTCGGCCTGGATCTGAGAAAGCTGCGGAATTTCCGGCTGAAGGGAATAAATGACCATGTTGGCGCAGGCGGGTACTTTCTTCTTCTGGCATTCATGTCCAGGGAGAAAGGGGGAGGACAGGAGCACTATAGCCTGAGCCTGGACCAGGTGGAATTGCGGTTTGACATTCCTGGGGAAGGGACCTCTCCCATAGAGGTGGGGCTGCAGCTGCAGAATCCTTCCGAACTGGCCGGAAAGGCCTCTGTCATAACTTACCGTATGGGATTTCCGGCAGGGGATTACATGACCATGGTGAAAAGCCTTGCCATCAGTATAACCCAGGGAAGCGAGGAGATCGTGGTACCCGGAAACCTGGTGAACCAGAATATAGTGGAGCTGATCGCGCGGATCCGGGAATGGGTGATAAAGCTTAGAAACGGCGGAGAGACAGAGCTTTTGGAGAGCTTGTGAGAATTTGTAAACGGGGTTTTGCCAAACAGGGGCTTGACAAACGGGAAAAAAGTGATATAGTTCTAAATGCGAATGAGTTGCATTTGCGTTTAGGACTATTTTTGTTTGCCGCAGGACTTTCGGGCGGGCCTGTGGTAATGGAGGAATATGTTATGTTGGATGTAATAATGGATTCCCTGGCGGACAGTGTCAGGCTGATTCCGTTCCTGTTTTTGACTTATCTGGCAATGGAATATCTGGAACACAGAGCAGGGGAAGGCATGCAGAAATGGCTGCGGCGGGCCGATAAAGCCGGCCCCCTGGCAGGAGGGCTGCTGGGGGTGGTTCCCCAGTGCGGCTTTTCCGCCGCGGCTGCAAATCTGTACGCAGGCAGGGTTATTTCCCTGGGGACGCTGATGGCGGTTTTCCTGTCCACGTCGGATGAGATGCTGCCCATACTGGTTTCGGAACAGGCCCCTGTGGGAGGCATCCTGGGAATTCTGGCGGCAAAGGCGGCCTTTGGTGTGGCGGCAGGCATGATAATCGACCTGATCCTGCGGCGGAGGGGCGTCGGGAAACCCGAGGATATTTCCGCAGTCTGCGAGAAGGGACACTGCCATTGTGAAAAGGGTATTTTGCGCGGAGCGTTGACCCACACGCTGCAGATTTTCCTTTTTATCCTGCTGGTTAATTTCGGGCTGAACCTGCTCCTGGATCTGGCAGGGGAGGATGTGCTGGCAAATCTGATCCTGAACCGGCCTGTGGTGGGGCCGATGCTGTCCGGACTGGTGGGTATGGTGCCGAACTGTGCCGGTTCCGTGGTGATCACCCGGCTGTACCTGGAGGGCGCGATGGGAACCGGCGCTGCCATGTCGGGGCTTCTGGCGGGTTCCGGCGTGGGGCTGTTGGTTTTGTTCCGGGTCAACCGTGACATGAGGGAGAACCTGAAGATAACGGGGCTGCTCTATGCAATCGGGGTGATGGGGGGAATTCTTACCGGCATTATTTGGAACTGACTGAAAGAAAGAGGATAAAGTGTATGACCAGGGGGCAGAAGGCGAATTTACAGGCGGTTCCCTACAGGGACTGCGGGGAAGAAATCACATATCCCCAGGGACTGAAATGGACCAGACAGAGAAAAAATGTATACAGGGTGCTTCTGGAGGCCCGGGAGCCGCTGAGCGCCATACAGATTTATGACAGGGCGCGGGCGCAGGATGAGGGAGAGGAATATGCCGTTTCCACGATCTACCGGATCCTGGCCGCCTTTGAGGAGAAGGATGTGGCGGAGAAGGCCGCATGGCCGGGAGAAAATGCGGAAAAAGGGCACGCCACCGCAAGATACCAACTGAAGCGCGGAGCCCATGTCCACTATGCGGTATGCCTGGAGTGTCACAGGCGGATGGCCCTGAAAAACTGTCCCTTTGCCCACATGTCCCTGGAGCGGGAAACCGAAGATTTCACCATCACGGACCACAGACTGGAACTTTACGGGTACTGTAAGAAATGCAGGGAGGCAAAAAATATGTGATTTTGGCGGATAAAGGCATCTTTTCATGGGAAAATTTAAGAAAACTGCCAAAAATTAAAAAAAATAAACTTTTTTTGAAAAAACACTTGCATTTATATGAAGAATATAATATAATTCATTTTGTTGTGAACGACATAACAAGTTTTCGAAGGTTAATTAAGAATTTCGAAAATACAAAAGAGGAGCGTTGGAAAATACTATAAGATACGCGCCGCTAGCTCAGTTGGTAGAGCACCTGACTCTTAATCAGGGTGTCCAGGGTTCGAGCCCCTGGCGGCGCACTGGGAAGAACTGTTTTTGAGGACCTGGGAGCCTTGGGGACGGTTCTTTTTTTGTGCTGTTTTCTCGATGCGGCTATTGAATTTTAGGGGGCCTTTCTGTATAATGAAACAAAAACACAAGGAGAGGAATCATGAAAAAGCTGTTAAATATCGTGGTGGTGCTGTGTACGGCCGCGTGCGCAGCGGGGTTCTGGATGGTGGGCGGCAGCCAGTTCCTGCAGCTGCAGGCGGGCCCGGAGAGCCTGGTGCCGGAGGAAACCTTTGAACAGGCGGAGGGAAAATACCTTTCCTACGAGGCTGCCTGCCCGGTGGGCTCTTATGTGGAGGAGTATTATTCCGGAGACCCTGACAGGGTGAGAAGGACGGGATATGTGGTTTATGACAGTGTGCGCAGGGCCTTTGTGTACGTGGTGGTTTCCGAGAGGAATGACGGACGGCTGGAGAATCTGATCTGGAACCTGAACCTTGCGGTGGAGATGCGGGAGGGGAAGGACATGTCGCCCTATACCGCGGAGGGAACGCTGAGGAAAATGGACGTCGAGGCCGCGGAGCATGCGGCAGCCGCGCTGGAAGAAAGTGAGATCATCGAGTTTTACCGGTCCACGGAAGGCGAGGATGCTTACCGGGAGAGCTATTTCAGTGATGAATACGGCCAGGTCATTGTGGACATGTGCGACGGACTGGAGGGAAATCCGGGACAGGCTGACTGGTACTGCATCGAGGACGGAGTGGTGGACGGCCTGGAGAAAGGGGATATCTGGGTCTGCGTTCTGGCGGCGGGAGTGAGCCTGCTGATTGCGGTGGTCAGCCTGATTTCGGTTTTTACAGGCGGAAAGAAAAAGAAGGCTGTGCTGCCTGCGGCTTCCGGAAGCAGGATGGAAGGTTTCTTTCTCTGGGAGAAGCCCTGGGCGGAAGAATGGTGTGAATATAACCTGAGAAGGGGATATCGGCTTGCCTGCCTGTCCGTTGTGATCAGCCTTGCCGTCTTTGTGGGCATCGGCGTATATCTCAAGATGCCGGTAACGAAAATGACGGCGTTCTATGTGCCCCTGGGCGTGCTTTTCGGGGAGGTTGTGGCTGCTATGTTCTGGTATGGCCAGAAAGGGCAGTCCAATGTGGCCAAAATCCTGAAAAAGCATGCCAAAAGCATCGCAAAGGTTCTGCCTTCCGCCGAGGAGCAGGAGGCTTTCGCGGAGGATATCCTGAATACCGGGAAGGAGTGGGAATTCAGGGAGAGGACCAAGGAGGGCATGCTCTGGGGTACGGTGGGAAGCCGTTACTGGGTTGCCCTGCACTGGAACGGAAGGGTGATGCTGGTTGATTCGGAGAAACTGGGCAAGATCGAGACGGAGACCGTGGCGGGAACGGTGCGCAGCGGGAAGGTCCGTGTCAGCTATCAGTCCTATGCCGTGAGGTTCTATTATAAGAGCGTCCCGCCGAAAAAGTCCTGTGACCAGTGGATCGGATTCGATTCCAAGGAGAACCAGAGGCAGCTTGTGGCCCTTGCCAGGAAGCGGGTTGGCGAGAACGTGGAATATATGATGCTGTAGGACAGGCGGTATTTTATGGCGCAGAGAACGGCGGCGGGTGTTTTCCTTGGCCCGGAGCCAACCTTTGCAGGCCTGAAACTGTAAGAAGAACAGATGGGAAGACACGGTATGAAAATCTACTTATTCAGACATGGAGAGACGGAATGGAATAAAGACAGGAGGCTGCAGGGACAGAGCGATGTGCCGCTGAATGCCTTTGGCCGGGAACTGGCGGAGGAGACGGCCAGGGCGCTGGAGCGGGAGGGGGTCGTCTTCGACAGGGCCTTTTCCTCTCCCCTGTCCAGGGCCCTGGAGACGGCCCGGATTCTGACGGCGGGCAGGAATATATCCCTGGAGACGGACAGGAGGCTCATGGAGATGAATTTCGGGGCATACGAAGGGAGCGCTTTTGACCCACCCAAGAAGGATCCGGCCCATCCCCTCCATGATTTTCTGTGCAGGCCGGAAGCCTATGTGCCGGCTGCGGGAGCGGAATCCTTTGGGGAGGTCATGGCCCGGGCCCGGAATTTTCTGGAGGAGAAGATTCTGCCTTTGGAGGGAAGCTGCGGGACGGTTCTGGTGGCGGCTCACGGCGCTTTCAACAGGTGCCTTCTGGGAACCGTCCGGAATATGCCCCTGGAGGATTTCTGGAAGGTAGGACTGCCTAACTGCGCGGTTTCCATTCTGTCAATGGAAGCGGGAAAGTTCACGGTTTTGGAGGAGAGCAGGATTTATTATGACAAACCTGTGAATGTGAGACCCTGACGGGAAGGAGGGCCGGATCTGGTACGATCTGGTACCCGGGGGCCGGAGGGATTTATCCGGGGCAGCAGGGCGGTATTGCCCTGCTGTCCTGATACTGTTTTTCGGGCACATTGTCATGTAAGTCATTCCGGTGTTTTTCCCTATTATAATGTGTGTAAAAAGGGCCTGTATCCATTGCATACCAGAGCCTGCATCACAGTTAAAACATTCGTTTGCGATCATGGAATTATCCGGCCGGAAAAAGGTACACCAGGGAACCCGTTTCCATATAGGCGAACCTTCCGTCTTTTATCAGTCGCTTCACAGACTGTCTTGCCTTGGGAAACTGTTGTATTTCGTCAAAAATGATCAGAGACTCCCCTGGATATAATATGGTTCTGTATTCTGTGGATAATATCACAAAAAAGGTATCCAGATCCTGGAGGTAGTTGAGAAAAGCGTCTTTTACCACATTTCCACAGCGTTATATTATCATGAGGTGATACTGCATTAAAAAGGAGAAATGAACGAAATGTCAGCAATATTTGATACCCATGCCCACTATGATGACAAAGCCTTCGACGGGGACCGGGAGGCGCTTCTGGAGGCGCTGCCGGAGAATGGCATTGCCCGGGTGGTGAACGTAGGAGCCAGCCGGGCATCCTGCAGGCGCAGCCTTGCCCTGGCAGAAAAATATGATTTTATTTACGCTTCCGTGGGAGTCCATCCCAGTGAAACCGCAGAGCTTGAAGAAATGGACCGGCAGCCCCTGTCTCCACGGCTTCCGGAGGCTTGGGATTCTGAAGAGGGGCGGAAGGAACAGGCCGGCCACGCCCAGGAACCTGAAGAAGGGCGGAAGGAACAGGATGTCCGTGTCCTGGAACCCGAAGCACGGCAGCAGGCGCTGCATAACCATGGCGCGGATCCCATAGATCAACTGAGGGTAATGTGCCGTCACGCGAAATGTGTGGCTGTGGGGGAGATCGGTCTGGATTATTACTGGGACGATCCCGCCCGGGAGATTCAGAAGAAGTGGTTCATCCTCCAGCTGCAGCTCGCCAGAGAGTGCCGGCTTCCGGTGATCATCCATTCCAGGGATGCGGCCCGGGATACGGCGGACATTATGACTGCGGAGAAGGCAGGGGAGATAGGGGGCGTGATCCACTGTTTTTCCTATACGAAGGAAACTGCCCGGATTTTCCTGGAGATGGGCTTTTACATCGGGATCGGGGGAGTTCTGACCTTTCAGAATGCCCGGAAGCTGAAGGAGGCGGTGGAATACATTCCCATGGACAGAATCGTGCTGGAGACGGACTGCCCCTATCTGGCGCCGGTTCCCTTTCGGGGGAAACGGAACAGTTCCCTGAACCTGCCCTATGTGGTGGAGGCCCTGGCTTCGGTCAAGGGGATTTCCGGGGAGGAAGTGCGCAGGGCCGCATGGGAGAACGGGCTGCGGCTGTATGGAATGGGGGAATAAATTTTCAGATTTTACCTATCCATTGTCTGTCCGGTGACACTTATAAGGTGTAATCGCGATTATGCAATACGGAAAGGAAGAAAGCTTATGGACGGAAAGGAGATCATTCCTTATGTGGAGCCGGTTTACCGTTTCTGTCACCGGAGACTGAACAACTGGCACGATGCCGAGGATCTGGCGGGCGAAATCCTGCTGCATGTTCTGGACGGAATGGGAAAATACAAAATCGAGTCGTTGGAAGCCTGGGTGTGGCGGATCGCACACAATCGATATGCCCGTTTTGTGGATGCAGGCAGCCGGAGAAACGCTGTTTTTTCCAGTCAGGAATTATGTGACATAGAGGATGACTACTGTCAGATCGACGAGGAATCGGTGGAGGAATACGAGCCTGTCTTCCGCAGCCTGCACACGCTTTCTTCCCAGTACAGGGATATCTTTGTGGACTATTATATCGGGGAAATGCCGGTAAAGCAGTTGGCGGAGAAATATTCCCTGCCGGAAACTACTGTCAAATGGCGTCTCAATGTGGGGCGCAGCAGAATCAGGGAGCGAATGGGAGAAAAGACAATGGATAAGGTATATCAGAGACTGAACTGGAACACGAACGGCTGCAATGGATCTATGGATTCCAACAGGTATCTTCACACACAGATCGCAAGGGCGATCTGCCAGGCGGCATATGAGAAGCCGCTGACAGTGGAGGAGATCAGCCTGTGTACCGGGATCCCGGCCATGTACATTGAGGACGAGCTGCCCAGGTTGGAGTACGGGGATGCGGTCCGTAAGACAGGGAACAAGTACGCCACGGAGTTCATCATTATCCATCTGAAGGACAGGGAGGATATCGAGGCGGCGCTGGAGTCCATGGTGAAGGAGACTGCAGATTATTATGAGGATGCGCTGTGGGGCGGAAAACAGGACTGCAGGGAACTGGGATTTTACGGCAGCGATTTCGGGATGGAGAGACTGGGACACATTCTGGTACCGTACTTTATAAGACAGAAGATTGAGGGCCTGAAAAAAGACCGGCTGAGTGAAATTGCCATAAATCCAGCAAAGCGCGCTCATTTTGGTGCCTGCTGTCAAAACAGCCGCCCATTCACTGCT
>CAJTSY010000105.1 GCA_910578995.1 uncultured Acetatifactor sp. | reverse complement strand
ATCCATTGGATCGGTTTTTCATCCATTGGATCGGTTTTTCATCCATTGGATCGGTTTTCATCCATTGGATCGGTTTTTCATCCATTGGATCGGTTTTTCATCCATTGGATCGGTCTTCATCCATTAAATCAGACAGAATCAGGCAGGTGATCCATACCTGTCTTTTTGTATTTGTCCGGACTATTTTGGTCACTGTCCAACCGCGTGCCGCGTCATAGGCACACTTCTTATTGACGGCCTGCGCATAAAAAATACCTGCGGCGCCTGGCTGATTCCATGTCCGTCTGCCGACTGGCTTTTCTATGAATATATCTTTCATGAATAAGCCTTTCATGAATAAGCCTTTCATGAATAAGTCTTTTCGGAGACAGTCCCTTCGCTTCTGGTAAAAAACATCCCTTGCGCCGCTTTCGATTACAGAAAGCTATACATGCTTCCTGTAAATATGAAAACAGGACTGCCGAAGCAGCCCTGCAGTCAAAATTCCATTTCTTACGCGAACGGATTCTCCGTGGGATACAACACGCCCTTAGGCTGGTTGTAATTCAGATCCTCCACAGGCACACCGATATACTTAAACACCTCATACAGCGCCTTTCCGAAATGTCCGAATGCCACCGCGCCGTGATGGGGATAATTCTTCTCGATCAGCACATGGCGGTAGAAACGTCCCATCTCCGGAATGGCGAACACGCCGATGCCGCCGAAGGATTTCGTAGCCACCGGAAGAACCTCGCCCTGGGCGATATAAGCCCGCAGCTTATTGTCCGCAGTGGACTGAAGGCGGTAGAAAGTGATGTCCCCGGGAACAATGTCTCCCTCCAGGGTACCCTGGGTCACTTCCTCGGGCAGGGTGCGGGCCATAATCATCTGGTACTTCATGCTGCAGGATGACAGCTTCCTCGTATTGGTATTGCCGCAGTGGAAGCCCATGAAGGTGTCATTGTGGGTGTATGCAAATTTTCCGCTGATGGCCTCCTCATACATGTCATCGGGCACGGTATTGTTAATGTCAAGCAGGGTCACGATATCCTCGCTGACGCAGGTGCCGATGAACTCGCTCAGGCAGCCGTAGATATCCACTTCACAGGACACCGGGATACCCATGCCGGTAAGGCGGCTGTTCACATAACAGGGCACGAAGCCGAACTGGGTCTGGAACGCAGGCCAGCATTTTCCGGCGATGGCCACATACTTGCGGTAACCCTTGTGGGCCTCGATCCAGTCAAGGAGGGTCAGCTCATACTGGGCCAGTTTCGGCAGGATCTCGGGCTTCTTGTTGCCTGCCCCCAACTCCTCTTCCATCTCCTTCACCTTGGCGGGAATCCTCTCGTCCCCCTCATGCTTCTTAAATGCCTCGAACAGATCTAGCTCCGAATTCTCCTCGATCTCCACGCCCAGGTTGTAGAGCTGCTTGATGGGGGCGTTGCAGGCCAGGAAGTTCAGGGGTCTGGGGCCGAAGGAAATGATCTTCAGGTCATGAAGCCCCACGATAGCCCTCGCAATGGGGATAAACTCGTGGATCCTGTCAGCGCATTCCGCAGCGGTTCCCACCGGATTCTCGGGAATGTACGCCTTTACGTTGCGCAGTTTCAGGTTATAGCTTGCGTTCAGCATGCCGCAGTAGGCATCTCCCCGGCCTCCCACCAGGTCGTTCTGGCTTTCCTCTGCAGCCGCTATGTACATGGCGGGACCGTCAAAATGCTTTGCCAAAAGCGTCTCGGAGATCTCCGGTCCAAAGTTCCCCAGGTAAACGCACAGCGCGTTGCAGCCGTTGGCCTTTAAGTCCTCCAGGGCCTGCACCATGTGGATTTCGCTCTCCACAATGCATACAGGACACTCATATACGCTGTCCGCGCCGTATTTGGCGGTGTAGGCTTCCATCAGGGCTTTCCTTCTGTTCACGGACAGGCTCTCCGGAAAACAGTCGCGGCTTACGGCCACGATGCCGATTTTGACTTCAGGTAACACATTTAACTCCGATAAATAGCTCATGTCAGTTCCCTCCTGATTGATAATAAATTTTATGATAGAAATTGTATATTCATGGACTCTTATAAATTATAACTTGTTTTATCTCTTTTTACCATAGCATTTGTTGAATAAAACCTTTCTTTTTTATAACTTTTTTGTGCGGAACCCTGGTGTGCTGACTCGGTTCCTTTCTAAATTCAGGCAGGCAGTCCGGCAAAATGTAATCAGGTCAGTGCACCAACCCTTAAAACAGACTGATCACCGCCCTGCCCACCTCCTCCGCCATCCCCCGGCTGATGGGCACCTCCTCCCCGTTTTTCAATACCACACAGTTTGTCCTGATCTGCACCACATGGCTCAGGTTCACCAGGAAGGACCTCTGGCATTTGAAAAAACGCCGGTCCAGGGATGCCTCCATTTCCCGCAGGGAAGTTTTCATGCGGTATACCCCATCCCGGGTATGGATATCCACATACTGTCTCTGTGCCTCCAGATAAAAGATTTGATCCAGGGAGACCAGATCCGTCTGCCTGTCATGGACGACCATCAGGCGCTTTTCCTGTCTGCGCAGATTGGCGGCCGCCCTGTCCAGAACGGCGAAAAGCTTCTCCTGCGACACCGGTTTCATCAGATAGTGCAGGGCCGAAACCTCATAGCCCTCCGCCATGAAATCAGGAAAACCGGTGATAAAAACAATCTGAACCGCTTCATTGTCACGCCGCACCTCCCTGGCCAGATCCACGCCGTTGCGGCCTCCCATCTCAATATCCAGGAGCAGCATGTGGAAATCCCTCTCCTCCCCGTAGTGAAACAGAAATGCCTCCGCAGAGGGGAAAGACTCCGTCTTCACCACATTCCCCGACTTTTCAGCCCACTTCCCGAGAAGCGATATCATATATTCCGCATCTGTAATACAATCGTCACAGACTGCCGCCTTGTATACCATCTTATCCTCCAACCGGCCCATTCCCCTATCTCCTGCTTCTACTTTAAGGGGAATCCACCCACCTGCCAACCGCTTTCTTCCCCTGTCCGCTATTGTACGGAGCTCCCTGGATTTTTTTACAGCAAAACACTGGTTAACTTTGGCATGTATGTTTCCTGCTGCCGCGGCAAACCTAAACGTGAAATCATAAGGAATGAATCATAATTCCCGTATTTTAATTTCAAAATACAGACACAGAAAAAAATTCACAAAGTACAGAAAGGCAGGAACAAAAATATATGGAAAACAGACAGGATAGCACTATCTTAAACGCCGCGCTGGCCCGGAATACCCTGGATGAAATTCCCCAGGCAAAATCCGGCGCCCGGGAAATCGTGGGCCTGGTCAGGCACAGTGGTAAAATCGACGGCTATCAGCTCTCCGACGGCTCCACGGTCAGCAGGGAGGAGGGCGTGGCAATGGCTAAAGCCGGAGACCTCAAGGGCGTGGGCGTAGCGCACAGGGGCGATACGGAATACCTGAAATCCATCCCGGACGGCTCCGAGGGCAACAACCTGGGAAACCTTCCCACTGTGTCGGGATGAATGGAACTCTTCGAGCTGTGCCAGAATAACCGGAACCCTTCAAGCTGTGTCAGGATAACCGGAACCCTTCAAGCTGCGTCAGAATAATCGGAACTCTTCGAGCTGCGTCAGAATTACCGGAAATCTTCGAGCTGCGTCAGGATAACCGGAACCCTTCGAGCTGCGTCAGAATTACCGGAACCTTCGAGCTGTGTCAGGATAACCGGAAATCTTCGAGCTGCGTCAGGATAATGTCCGTGGGGCGGCGCAGCCTCGCCCACAGTCCTGCCACAGCCCGCATTCCAGCTGACAGTCGTAGGGTTCCTCTTCCACATGGCCCTGGTGGTAAACCTCCGCTTCCACACATCCCATGGCTTTATAAAATGCCTGGCTTTCCACCGCGGAATGAGCGGAAATGTACAGTTTCCGCCCACCCTGGTCTCTGGCCCAGCCGCCGGCTGCCACAAACAGGGCCCTTCCGATCCCCCTTCCGCGCATATCCTCGGACACATGGATGCAGGACAGGTCAAGATAACCCTGTTCCCCACCGAACAGCCCGGCTTCCACGGAAGCAAACCCCTTCAGGATACCATTCTGAAATGCCCCGTATACGAAGCCTCCCCTGTCCAGTGTCCTCTTTAAACATTCTTCCAGCTTCTGATAATCCTCCTCCGTCCAGTCGTCGATAAAGGGATCACTTCGCACCACCCACTCCCCCTCTTCCCGCCGCCAACAGTCAGTCACCACCTGACGGCGGATAAAACCCGCAAACAGCTCACGGTTTATTTCTTCCCTGTTTATTCTTCGGTGCTGAATCATACTATCCCTGCCTCCCATATTGTCTGCCCTTCCTCCTATTCCAGTACCGTCTCTGCACTACGGTGCCCTTATAAGGCACCTTCGTTCCGAGACAGTTTTTAAATTTCCTATTGACAATTCTTAGCTGGACTATAATGAGCTTCTCCGCGATATCACTGCTTCCGGCCGTTTCCTGCCGGGAATATGGTCATATTGTACCATGTTTCCCCCGCATTTACAAAGTCGGGATTTCAAAATTTTTTCTAAAAAGCATAAACAAACTCTCCGGCCGCTTGACCCCTGTCAAAAAGAAGTGTAAAGTGTAGGAAACACAGGAAAGGAACTATACCAATGAACACACAAACCCCGTCCGCGGATCTTCAGGACAAACTGTTTGGCGGCCTGGATCCGGACTCCATCCAGGCTTTCCAGAAAATCATTGCCGCCTCCAAGGATTTAATGTCCTGCTACCGCTGCGCCATTATGGAAGTGGAGACAAAATTCCGGGTTCTGAATGAACGGTTCTCCCTGCTGCACGACCGCAACCCCATAGAATCCATCCAGAACCGCCTGAAATCCCCTGACAGCATCCGTGACAAAATGATCCGCAAAAACCTGCCTTTTACCCTGGAAGCCATCGAGGACAACATTTTTGACATTGCCGGGGTGCGTGTCATCTGCTCTTTCACGGACGATATATACATGTTGGCGGACTGCCTGCTGCAGCAGGATGATATACGCCTCATCCAACAAAAGGATTATATTAAAAATCCCAAGAAAAACGGATACAGAAGTCTTCATCTCATAGTGGAGGTTCCCATTTTCCTCCAGAACGGGAAGAAACTGATGAAGGTGGAAGTGCAGCTGCGCACTATTGCAATGGAATTCTGGGCGAATCTGGAGCATCAGCTCCGCTACAAGAAAAACCTGCCGGCGGAAGTGGTGGAAAAGACAGAGGCGCAGCTATACGAATGCGCCAGGCTGAGTTCCGTCCTTGACGCGAAAATGCAGGACATCAAGGACACCATCGAGGCATGTTCCTGATGCCTCCGCCCTGCAGGGAGAAGATCTATCCTTCGATCCTTCGTGAAACATAGCGATAATTGGTATAGGCCATAATAATACTCCGATTTCCAACCAGATGGAACGCCAGCAGTAAACGGCGCGGGTCATACCAGCCCGCAAAATATGCATAAAAATATGCATATTGTTAATGTTTATGCATTCTCTCAAAATTCCTCCCGATTTTTTCAGGAAATGCATTGACATTTTATACACAAAGTGCTAGTATCTGCTTTGTTCCACACAACCGGTCCGGTATCCGTCCGGGCTGCGCACTGTGGAACGGGAAACTGATTCATTTTTTAGGGAGGACACAATTATGAAAATGAAAAAATTGACAGCACTGTTGCTGGCTTCACTGACGGCTCTGGCCATGACAGCCTGCGGCGGCACACCTGCAGCAGGTGACAATGCCGGCAGTGCAGACAACAGCTCTGCCGAAAGCGGAGCGGAAGGCAGCTCTGCTGAGGACAGCAGCCCGGAAGACAACGATAGCTCCGAGGAGAGCGCCGCCGGGGAAGGCAGCTCCGAAGGAAATGACGGCTCCGCCGAAGGCGAGGGTACGGAAGCTTCCGGCGAAGCAGAGGGCAGCGAAGCCCCCCCGGCGGAAAGCTTCACCACAGCCGTAGAAGGAAAACTCACCATGGCCACCAACGCGGCATTCCCGCCCTATGAATATGTGGAAGGCGGCCAGATAGCCGGTATCGACGCAGAGATTGCAGCCGCCATCGCCGGGAAGCTGGGACTGGAGCTGCAGATCGACGATATGGAATTCGATTCCATCACAGAAGCCGTAAAGGGCGGAAAAGCTGACATCGGCCTGGCAGGCATGACCATCACCCCGGACCGGCAGGAGGAAGTGGACTTCACCGTCAGCTATGCCACAGGCGTACAGGTGATCATCGTCAAGGAGGACAGCGCCATCACCAGCGTGGATGATCTGTTGGCAGAAGGCGCAAACCATGTGGTGGGCGTACAGCGCAATACCACCGGTCACCTCTATACCACCGACGACATTGAGAAGGCCGGGCTAGGCACCATCGACCCCTACAGCAAGGGCGCGGAAGCCGTCCAGGCCCTGAAGACCGGAAAGGTGGACTGTGTGGTCATCGACAACGAGCCCGCCAAGGCTTTCGTGAACGAGGTAGAAGGTCTGAAGATTCTTGATACCGAGTACATCACCGAGGACTATGCCGCAGCCATGAGCAAATCGAATCCCGCCCTCTATGAGGCAGTGAACGCCGCCCTTGAGGAGCTGATCGCCGACGGCACTGTCCAGGGCATTATCGACAAGTACATTACAGCAGAGTAATCCGATGCCTGCAGGAAGGAGGATACCCTCTTTGCTGCAGGTACAACGCACACCACATACCCCGTCATTTCCGGCGGGGTTATCTGCTGTATTCTGTTCCTTATGCCGCTGTCATTTTTCCGCCGGCCGGAGAAACCGCTGTGCCTGGAAACGCTTCAGACAGACGGCGCCGAAGGAACCGTAACGGCTGCAAATACCATTTACCGAAAAAGGAGAACACCTTATGAGACCATCCGCCTCCCAGACCTGGCCCCTGGTGGCGCCGGACTGGATCCAGAACGGACCCGAATGGCTGAACGACATCGGGTACGATGTATACAAAAGCTTTATCTTTGACGACAGGTACCAAATGTACATAAAAGGCCTGGGCAACACCCTCCTGCTCACCTTCCTGGCGCTGCTCATAGGCGTGGCCCTGGGGGTGGTAATCTCCCTGGTCCGGGTATCCTGGGACAAAAACCATACGGAAATACAGGGACCCGGCAAATTTTTCTTAGGTTTCTTCAATGCCCTGGCAAAGGTGTATCTCACCGTGATCCGCGGTACCCCCATGGTGGTGCAGCTGATGATCATGTACTTCGTGGTCTTCGCCTCCAGCCGGAACAAGGTCATGGTGGGCGCCCTGTCCTTCGGCATCAATTCCGGGGCCTATGTGGCGGAGATCATCCGGGGCGGCATCATGTCCATCGATGCAGGCCAGATGGAGGCCGGGAGGAGCCTTGGCTTCGGCTACGTGTCCACCATGCGCCACATCATCCTGCCCCAGGCCTTCAAGGCGGTGCTGCCCACCCTGGCCAACGAGTTCATCGTCCTGCTGAAGGAAACCGCAGTGGCAGGCTATGTGGGGCTGACGGACGTCACCTATGCCGGCAATATCATCGGCGGCAACTGCTACGATTATCTGTTCCCGCTGCTGATGTCGGCGCTGATCTATCTGATTCTGGTAATGTTCTTCACCTTCCTGGTAGGGAAACTGGAGAGGAGGTTACGAAGCAGTGAGCGCTGAAAATATCATTATTGAGGCTAAAAATGTACAAAAGCACTTTAAAGAAGGCGACATCCATGCCCTGGACGGCGTGTCCCTGGACATCCATAAAGGGGAAGTTGTAGTAGTCATCGGCCCCTCCGGCTCCGGCAAATCCACTTTCCTGCGCTGCCTGAACCTCCTGGAGGTTCCCACGGGAGGGCAGATTCTCTTCGAGGGGACGGATATTACGGACAAAAAGACAGATATCAACGTCCACAGGCAGAAAATGGGCATGGTTTTTCAACATTTTAACCTGTTTCCCCATATGACCATCCTGAAAAACATGACCCTGGCCCCCATGAAGCTGCTGAAAAAACCCCAGGCAGAGGCGGAAGCCCAGGCCAGGGCGCTGCTTAAGCGGGTGGGGCTGGAAGACCGGGCGAACGCCTATCCAAGCCAGCTTTCCGGCGGACAGAAACAGCGCATCGCCATTGTCCGGGCCCTGTGCATGGATCCGGAAGTGATGTTGTTCGACGAGCCCACCTCCGCTTTGGACCCGGAGATGGTGGGAGAGGTTCTGGAGGTTATGAAAGAGCTTGCCAGGGAAGGGATGACCATGGTGGTGGTCACCCATGAGATGGGATTCGCCAGGGAGATGGCGGACCGTGTGATCTTTATGGCTGAGGGAAAAATCGTGGAGGAGGGCGCGCCGGAAGAGATTTTCACTGCGCCGAAGGCAGCCCGGACCCGGGATTTCCTGGCTAAGGTGCTCTAAAATATCTGTCAAAGCAGCCTATTTGCTGCCTGGGATTTCCTCGCGGAGGCACTGGGAAACAGTAACCAAAACATCCGCTATATACTTGATTTGTAGTAAGCCCCTTGCCAGGAGTCGGAATTTGTGCTAGACTCAAGACCGCCAGAATTTACGAATCCACCGTAGACGTGCATATATGGTTGGCGGTCTTTCGTTATAGGTTACCGCAAATTTCATTGGCGTGCAATATATATTGTCACTACGGGAAAGTCATAGAGCCAAGGCGGCTCCTGCCCTCTTGTTTTTCGGAGGGTTCAAGTAGCCCTCCAGACGAAAGAAAGGAGGGTGATGCGATGTATGTTACATACTCTGACTTGATTCAGATTGGAATATTCATTGTTGCCCTGATTGGATTGTGCTACACGATCTTTCGGGGAAAAAGGAAATAGCCGCCACTACTCACAATAGTGACGACTGCCCGCTTCTAGCGGGGAGTTAATTACTTTTCGGAGGGTAGAGCCGCTTCTATGACTTTTCCCTATGTCTAATATAGCACATTGCCCCGAATAATGCAAGTATATTACAGAAAACACCAGGGCAATATCGTATTCCCGGATTTCGGTCCCCAGTCAGAAACAATCGGAATCATACCGCTTCTTCCCCAAAAAGAGTACGATACCAGCGTTCAAATCCCCTTTCCCATACCGGAAGCGGAAACGGGCGGCGCAATTCCCCCATTTCCCCTGCATATTCTTCCATATACTGCAAAAAAAGTGAAATATACTCCTTACGGGTTTCCAGCTGTTTCATGATCAAACGGCTCCACACAGGCACTTCCCGGCATTGAACGCTTTTCCGGAACAAAGCAAGGTACCTGTCCATATCAAAGGAAACTCTTCTTTCTTCCAGGCTCACCTCGCCTGTATCCGTAATCTCAAGCATTGTATAGGGTATCCCATCTGCCACACAATCCACAGGCAGGCCGCAGGAACCCGGATTGATCAGCACCTTTTTGCGGTTCTCCGACATGTAACTCCACTGGATATGCGAATGGCCAAAGATATAGATTCCCTCCGGCAATTCGGCAAGCCTCTCCTGG
Source organism: uncultured Acetatifactor sp. (assembly GCA_910578995.1). Classification (GTDB taxonomy): domain Bacteria; phylum Bacillota; class Clostridia; order Lachnospirales; family Lachnospiraceae; genus Acetatifactor. The sequence continues at coordinate 4,178 of CAJTSY010000105.1, read as the reverse complement.
AACTGCCTGTCTGTTTGAAAATAGTGTCCCATATCCTTCTTTAACTCTTCCGGTACGGCAAAAGAGCCTCCATACCTTTTCAGCAGCTTTGACGGGCTCCACTTACGAAGTTCGCTGTCCGCTATAAAGTCGGCAGAGGAATGTGTCATATGGACAGAACGGCCCTGGCATTGAAAACACAGGCGATTGGGAAGCTTTAAGATATACTCCAGATTTTCGGGAAGGATATTTCTATGGCACCAGTAAATAATCTGCCCGTTTCCATCCGTCCGGGCAGCCTCATCTTCGGGCATCCTCTCAAAATACGCCTCCTGGTTTCCCCGGACGGCATGGCAGACATATTGCCCCGCAAGCTCCCGCATCCTTGCAATGCAGCCGTCAGGATAAGGATTGCCCAGACAATAGTCCCCCGCAAAAAGAAAACCGTCAGTAAGATTCCTTCCTGCATCCTCCACAACGGTATCCAGTGCCGGTAAATTTCCATGTATATCAGAAATAACTGCAAACCTCATCCCGATGTCCTCCTCTTGTCTGCCGTAATCCCGTTCCTGCCCGCCTGCACCCTTACATTCAGCCTTTTTTCATTGTATATCCGCTTTCCGCCATGCAGTAAACCCCATACCAAAAGCCTATAGGGCAGCTTGGGCTACTCCTCTATTCGCGGAAGAAACGCAATAAAGATGTTTTTCCAACGGTTTGCCATGCGCCTCCTGACACACCAGGATGCACACAAACCCGCGAGACTGTGTGCAGTCTTTGAAAAGCGGGTTTGGCACTTGGTATTTCATCCCCTTGTCTGGTTCAATTCTACAGAAAATCCCGGTACCGCTCCTGCAGCAGCTCGATTCCATACTCCCGGGGCGTTCCCTTGATCCGCTCCATGTATCCCTTCAGGGCGCCCCTGCAGTGCTCCGGCCCCCCTTCCCGCATCACGGTCCACATGGGGTCCGCATCGGAACGGGAGGTCTCCATCATGCTGTCCGTCCAGTCCAGAATCATCTTCGCCCCCTTTGCGCACAGGTCCGGGCGCTCCCCGGCCAGGTTGTGCAGCTCGTGGGGATCTTCCTTCACATGGAACAGCATCTCCCTGGGCAGGATATGTCCGCCGCCGTGGATGGTGCGGATATAAATATAATCGTCAAACCGCACGCTTCTCTGGCACACATGGGCGCACTGGGTCAGCACCGCGTAAGGTTTGGAGCAGTCCGTGCCGTCCTTCAGGGCTTTGGCAAAAGATACGCCGTCATAGCGGAAATTATCCCGGGTCACCAGGGATGTACCTAACAGCTCCTGGACAGTGGGAACCAGATCCGTATTGTCATGAAAGCCCTTCACCACCGCCCCCCTGCGCATTCCCGGCCAGCGGATAATCAGAGGAATCCTGCACACCGGGTCATCCGCCATGCCATGCTCCGCATACACGCCGAACTCTCCCAGATCTTCTCCGTGGTCCGCCGTGATAATGATGGCCAGGTCATCGTCATACAGTCCGTTTTCCTTCAGCCAGCCGATAATCTGCCCGATATTGTCGTCTGTGTAACGTATCCCGTCGTCATAGGAATTCAGGAAGCGCTTCGCCTCCTCCAGGGTCTTCAGGCTGCCGGGATGCTTTGGACACTGGGGAAAGTGATCGTCGTTCCACATATTGATCTCGTTTGCGCCGTGGGGGCCTATGTGCAGCAGATGCTCCCGGAAAATATCTTCCGTAATCCAGTCGTCCGGCATTTCCGTGCCCGCCAGGGAACTCTCGTAATCCGCCGGGGTGCGGTAGGGGGTGTGGGGATCCCAGTAATGGACATGCATCATCCAGTTGTCCCCTTTCCCGTTGCGCTCCAGCCAGTCCAGTACCCTGGGCGTCACCATCTCCGCCGACTCGCCGCCCCGTCTGCCCACATTGACGCACTCGTTGAATCCGGCGTTAAACCACCATGCGCTGTGGCGCTCCGCAAAGGTGGAAAAGGATACCGTATGCATCCCCGCCCGGCGGAACTGCATAAACAGCCCGTTCTCCGACATTTCGTCGGTAAAGCTCCTGCTTCTGCCCTGGAGCCGCATGTCCGCGGCAGTTCCTCCGTGGCCCACCACGCCGTTGTGAATCCCGTACTGCCCGCTGATCATGGATGCCCTGGAGGGCAGGCAGGGGGCGTTGGGGCAGTAATAGTCGTCGAAGCGTACTCCTTCCTCCGCAATCCCGTCCATCACCGGGGTGGTATCCCGCCCGTAGCCATAGCAGCCCATGTGGTCCGCCCTCAGTGTGTCGATGTCAAACATTATAACTCTCATTTTTGAATTTGCTCCTTTCTGTATGATTGTCCCATGGCCTACTTGGCTGCGCCCAGGGAAAATTCCCCGCACACCGGATAATGGTCCGACAGGTAAAGCCCGTTTTCCTCATCCGTCCACTTCGTCAGGCTCTCACAGCGGATGTCTCCCCTGACAATCATGAAATCGATACAGGTCTGGTCATTCCCCTTCCAGAAACCGTGATAGGTGATGCCTATATTTTCCGTAACATTGGTAAAATCCGGATGGTTTTTCATTACCTCCATCTCCTTCCAGTCCGGCTCCATGTTGAAGTCCCCGGTGACGATGACCGGCACACCGCCGAAGAAGGTATCCGACTTCACCTTTTCCAGAATCTGTTCCAGGCCCTTCCTCCTGGCCAGTTCTCCCGCATTGTCCAGATGGGCGTTGGCCACCCGGAATACTTTCCCTGCCTCCAGATCCTCAAACACCGCCTCGGTGCAGATCCTGGGGCATACGCTCTGGCCCGGATAGCGGGAACCCGGAACGTCGGGGGTCTCCGAGAGCCAGTATGTATCCATCTTCATCAGGTTCATGCGCTCCTTCCGGTAGGCGATGGCGGACTGTTCGTCCCGAAGCTCCGCGCTGCGGCCGCAGCCGATCACATAGTAATCGGTTAGATTTTCCTTCAGCCAGGCCGCCACATGGGGCAGCACCTCCTGAAAACAGATGATATCCGGCTGTTCCTTCCGGATCTTTTGCAGGATGAAGGGCTTCCTGAAGCAGAAATTGTTCTCGCCGTCCGCCCCGCAGTCATACCTGATGTTGAATGTTACGAATTTCATGTTGTGCCTCCTGTCGATACTGATGTTTTTTCTCTTTTCGTATCCGCTATTTAAGGGATGCTGGGAGCGTGAAACGGCTTCTGTAATTCCTCTTGGACTACAAGAGCCGCGAAGCGGTTCCTGTAGTTTACAGACGCTTCCTTACACTCCTGCCCCGGAACGCATACCGCCCTGCAAAACGCCCCGTCCGGTTTGGCACAGGCAGGCCGGATTCCGGCAGCCGTCCCCTGCATGTCGGTAATCCGGCAAGGAACCGGCCCGGCGCTCCGGCAGTGCCGCCTCCTGCATACAGGTAATCCGGCAAGAGACCGGCCCGGCGCTCCGGCGGTGCCGCCTCCTGCATGCAGGTAATCCGGCAAGGAACCGGCCCGGCGCTCCGGCAGTGCCGCCTCCTGCATACAGGTAATCCGAACCATGCCTACATTATACCTGTGTACACAGGTATCGTCAATATATACTCACAGCTGAAAGCCTCGAAAACATCTGCCGTAAGAAACCCATAGCCCCAGGGCCGGGGAATTCCCCACAACCTGACCACGGACCGTCCGGTGAGCCTGGCGGACCTCTACCCCACTATCCTGGCCATGGCGGGGCTGCCGGTCCCACGGGGATTTTCCGGAAGCCCGGAATCTCCCCGGCCCGGACTGTCCTCTTCACGGGAAATTTCCGGGAAGAATCTGCTCGATCCTTCCGCCCTGAAGGAGGACAGGATCTTTTTCGGCAACAGCCTGAACCGTAATTTCTGCGTCATGGAGCGGAAGATAAAACTGGTCTATTCCGCCGTGGGAAACCATGCCCTGCTCTTTGACTTAAACAGGGACCCCCGGGAACAACATGACCTGTCCCGCGCACCGGAATACGCGGAGGTGTTCGGGCGGCTGTGGAAGCTTCTGATAGAGCACACCGCCCGCTATACCCCGGAGGCGCTGACAGAGGACGGACGCTTTCTCACCTATGATGCCCCCCGCTTCCCGGGAGACATGCCGGGACGGTGGTTCGGGTTCCATTATCATGATTATAGTGTGGATACGTTTCATTAGATCACTGATACCACTTCGCCTGGGCCTGGTACATGGCATAATAATGCCC
>CAJTSY010000104.1 GCA_910578995.1 uncultured Acetatifactor sp. | reverse complement strand
ATGGGTCCTTTGTAGGAAAGATCCTCCGCCACCTCCAGGTATCCAAGTCCTCCCATCCCCAGGGACTGGGCGAACTGCAGCAGCTTCTCGTGAAATCCCTTGCTCATCTGCTCCCGTACCCGGATGGCCCGGACTGTCCTGCCCAGGAACGGCCGGAAAGTGCATTCCTGGAAAAATGCCGTCACATCCAGAATGCGCAGGGGGTTGCGCAGATCCGGCTTGTCGGTTCCGTACTCCAGCATGGCCTGCCTGTAGCTGATCACCGGGTAAGGCGCCTGAGTCACTGCGCTTCCCTGGGGCGCAAAGGTCTCAAAAACGGCGGAAAGCACTTCCTCCCCCACCCTGAACACGTCCTCCTGGGTCGCAAAACTCATCTCAAAGTCAAGCTGGTAGAATTCCCCCGGAGAACGGTCTGCCCTGGCATCCTCATCCCGGAAGCAGGGAGCAATCTGGAAATATCTGTCAATCCCGGACACCATCAGCAGCTGCTTGTACTGCTGCGGCGCCTGGGGAAGGGCGTAAAATTTTCCCTTGTACCTGCGGGAGGGAACAATGTAATCCCGGGCCCCTTCCGGCGATGACGCGCAGAGGATGGGTGTCTGTATCTCCACAAATCCCATCTCCGTCATCTTCCGGCGCAGGAATGCGATCACCTGGGAACGAAACAGAATGTTGTCCCTCACTTTGGCGTTTCTTAAATCCAGATAGCGGTGCTTCAGGCGGATGTCCTCTCTGGTCTCCCTGGATGTCATCACCTCAAAGGGCAGCTGTCCGTACACCCTTCCCAGGACAGTGATCTCTCCCGCCTCCAGTTCGATGGTGCCGGAGGGGAGCCTGGGGTTGTAAGTCTCCGGATCCCTTTTTTCCACCGCTCCTTCCACCGTGATACATGTCTCCTTAGTCAGTCCTGTCAACAGGCCGGAGGTGCGAAGCACTACCTGCAGCACGCCGTACATATCCCGCAGATCAAGGAAGGACACGCCTCCGTGATCCCTGATGTTTTCGATCCATCCGGCTACCCGGATCCGCTTTCCGATGTGATGTTCCCCCACATCTCCTATGGTCATGTCTCTGTATTGGTTCCTCTTCTCCATAACAGCCTCCTTCTTTTCCAGTTCCGCCTTTTTATTCGATTTCCTCCTCTGTGTCCGGGCTTCCTGTATCTGCACATTAAACGCGAATATTCTTACGCCGCCTGCCCTGCGGTCCCGTGCAGTCGGGCAAGGGAATGTCCTTCTCCACTGCCGCATGCTGCGTCAGCAGCAAATTTCCATATGCGGGCCTGTGCATAAAAAAAGCCCGGAACACAGTTTCCTGCATCCCGGGACGAATAATCATATGCGGCAGGAAATATGGCCGGCCTATTCCTGCTGCCGCGAATTATCCGCGGTACCACCCGCTTTGAACAGCCGTATCTTCTCCAGTTCCGCATCTGCCCTGCCCCGGCCTGTAACCGGATCGGACGATTCTCCCCGCTTTCCTTTTTAAAGATATTCCCCGCCTGTTCCACTCTGACACTTAACGCGTGCAACGTGCCGTCCTAGCATAAGCTTTCCTTCTGCCCAGGCTTTTACTTAAGACCGTACTCTTTCTTAAGTCCGCTCTTTTACTTAAGCCTGTGCTTCTCCTCATGCCCATGTTCAGGCGGCCTGCTCCGGAGTGTTCCCCATATCAGTTCCAACCGGCAGCGCTCTCAGTCGGTGACGCCGCCTTCCTGTTGCCTTTCCTGAAAGGAGTCTCTTTCATAGCATTTTTTAATATGCCCACTATCCTACCACACCTTTTCACAGATTGCAAGCATTTTTTCGCTAATTATATCCGCAGCATTATTTTATCCATCCCCATACCAGGGACAGCCACTCCCCGCAGAAATACATCCCCTTAAACCAGACCAGAAGGGCTCCCGCCCACAGCGGCCAGGCCAGATCCGGACGCTGTCCCAGGATTTTTTTTGCCAGGGACAGAATCACGCAGATACACAGCACCATGGTGCCGAAAGATGCTCTCCCAGGATAATGGGGAGACAGAAAAAAAGCTCCCCAGGACAACAACACGCCCAAAAGCAACAGTTTTTCCCGCATGTCCAGCCTTTGTCCCAGAGCAAACCTGCTCACCAGCAAAACTGCCCCCAACACAAGCAGCGCGGGAAAGAGATATTCCATTGCCCCCTTACATTCCCCATAACTTCGGAGAAACAGCCTCCACAGAACTCCGTACTCTTCCTCCCTGATCTGGGCGCTGCGGACAGCATTTCCCGGCGCCGCAATACACAGAACCGATCCCGCCAGACATGCCAGGTTCCCCAGAACCATCCAGGCCCTTATCTTCCTTTGTTCCCTGTGGAGCAGCCAGATCACGGCCAGGGTCACGATCCACACCGCAGGCCCCATGTTCTCATTGCTCCAACCTGCCAAAATTCCCAGGGGAAGGATCCACACCGTGATCCCGGGCAGGGCAGACCGCTTATCGCCGGAACGGATAAATCCCGGGCTGCCGGCTCCACGCCGTGATCCCGGGCCGGACAACCGTTCCGTCTTTCCGGCTTCCGTCCCTCTGGCTCCTGCCTTTCCGGCTTCAGCCCCTCCGATTTCCACCTTTCTGGCTCCCGCCTTTCCGTCCTCCGGCAGCTCCCTCAGATAGCAGAAAAGGAACAAAAGGATAAACACTGTAATATACAGATAATTAGCTGCTCCGGACTGCCAGAACATGCTCATCCGCCAGTCGGCATTCAGCCCCAGCACCATTCCCCCCGCAGCTACGAAAGCAGGCAGCCTGCGGTGGTCCGCCACCAGGCAGACTGCCGCCATCAGAAGCAGGGTAACCCCTACATTCAAAATATCCGCCGCGTTTTCTCCCGCCATCAGAATCAGCTGCAGAATTCCGTGTGTCATACTCCGGCCGCCCCAGTTATTATAGTGCCAGACCTGACTGCGGATCACGTCAGCCAGGGAAGAGACAGGAGTCTCTTCAAAAAGCAGCGTGGAGTACCACAGGTCGTCCATCATAAACGGAACCACCCTGTTGGTCATATATACTACTGTAATAAATACAACTGTCAGAATCCCCGACATGACCAAAATGATCTTATTTGACTTTTCGCTCATCTTCCTTCCCAGTTCCGCATCTGCCCTGCCCCGTTTCCTGCTGTGCTTTCCTCTTACCCTGCCTGTTCCGGGCCGGGGAGACGATGCTGTGCCTATTTTCTTTCTCTGCCTGACCCCTTTCATCTGATCCCTTCCGAGTGCCCTCCCCGCCCGCCCTCTTTCATCAGGCTTCTTCCGTGCGCCCTCTTCCTTCTGCCCTCTACAGATGCAGCTTCCTGATCCGGTCCACCGCTTCCACGGTATTCTCATAACTGCCGAATGCAGTGAGCCTGAAATAGCCTTCCCCGTTGGGGCCGAAGCCTGAACCCGGGGTTCCCACCACATTCACCTGCTCCAACAGGCAGTCAAAAAATTCCCAACTGGACATTCCGCCAGGAGTCTTCAGCCAGATATAAGGGGAATTAACGCCGCCGGATACGGTATAACCCGCCTCCTTCAGGCCGTTAAAAATATAGGCGGCATTTTTCATGTACGCGGCAATCTGTTCCTTCAGCTGCGCCTTTCCCTCCGGGGAGTAAACCGCCTCACCCGCCCGCTGTACGATGTACGGCGCACCGTTGTACTTTGTGCCATGGCGCCTGGCCCACATTCCGTGGAGAGAAACATCCCCGCATTTCAGTTCCTTCGGCACAACGGTAAATCCAAGACGCAATCCCGTAAACCCTGCATTCTTGGAAAAAGAGCGCAGCTCTATGGCACAAGTCCTGGCTCCCTCACATTCATAAATGCTGTGGGGGATGTCCGGTTCGGAAATATAGGCTTCATAAGCGGCATCGAAGAGGATCACCGCCCCCACGCGGTTGGCATAGTCCACCCACTCCTGCAGACGGGCTTTGCTGATGACAGCGCCCGTGGGATTGTTGGGAAAACACAGATAGATCAGATCCGGAGTCTGTCCGTCTCCCGGCAGTTCCGGCGCAAAGGCATTGTCCGCAGTACAGGGCATATAGATTACGTCGCTCCAGGTCTCCTTCGCGCTGTCATAGGTGCCGGTCCTGCCTGCCATCACGTTGGAGTCCACATAAACCGGATATACCGGGTCACATACCGCAATCCTGTTGTCCAGGCTGAAAAGCTCCTGAATATTGGCCGAATCGCATTTTGCGCCGTCTGAGACAAAGATCTCATCTGCGGAAATTTCACAGCCCCTGGCCTGATAATCCTGACCGGCAATGGCGCTGCGAAGAAACTCATACCCCAGATCCGGCGCATAGCCTCGGAAGGTTTCGGCCCTTCCCATCTCATCCACGGCACGGTGAAGCGCTTCGAGGATAGCCGGAGCCAAAGGCTGCGTCACGTCCCCGATGCCCAAGCGGATAATTTTTTTGTCCGGATGGGCCGCGCTGTATGCATTCACTTTTTTCCCGATTGCAGAAAACAGATAGCTTCCGGGAAGCTTTAAATAATTTTCGTTAATTTTAAACATTTTTCCTCCTATTCCAGTACCGTCTCTGCACTACGGTGCCCTTATAGGGGAATGAAATTTCATCTGCAAAGTGCGCAGCTGAAATTTCATTCCGGGCACCTTCGTTCCGAGACTGTTATAAAATTTCCTATTGACATTTCTTAGCCGGCCTAATTATAGATCCGCAAGTGCGCGCCAGGTACCCCTATATCTGTCCTTCGAATACTGTGGCGGCAGGCCCGGTCATGTAAATGAGATTCCGCTCCCTGTCCCACTGGATCTGCAGTTCGCCGCCCAACAGCTTCACCGTCAGGCAGCTTTCCGTCAGGCCGTTCAGGACACAGGCCACAGCCACCGCGCAGCATCCGGTTCCGCAGGCCAGGGTCTCCCCCGTTCCCCGCTCCCAGACCCTCATGAAACAGGTCCTTCGATCCAGAATCTCCACAAATTCCGTGTTGGTGCGCTTGGGGAATCTGGCATGGTTCTCGAAGGAAGGGCCGGTCTGCTCCAGGTTCATCCCTGCCACATCCTCCGCAAACACCACCGCGTGGGGATTTCCCATGGACACGCAGGTCATGCGGTACTCCTTCCCGTCCACCAGTATGGACTCGTCCACCACCCTGTCCCCCGCAGCCTCCACGGGGATCAGGGCGGGTTGCAGTATGGGGCTTCCCATGTTCACCCGGACAAGCTTAACATGTCCCCTGTCCCCGGGCTTTCCCTCTTCTTTCTCGATGGTCAGTTCCAGTTCCTTCACTTTTCCCGCACTGATTACTGTTATGTGGTCAGCATCCGTGAGCCCTTTGTCATACACATATTTTCCCACACAGCGGATTCCGTTTCCGCACATTTCCGCCCTGGTGCCGTCCGCATTGTACATTTCCATCTCAAAATCCGCTTCCCTGGAGGGATTGATAAAGATTACCCCGTCCCCGCCGATGCCAAAGTGCCTGTCGCTGAGCTGTCTTACCATCTCCGGCTTCCGGGAGGGCGCAATATGCTCCTGAAATCCGTTTATATAGATGTAGTCGTTTCCGCATCCCTGCATTTTCGTAAAATTCATGGTCTGCCTCCTGTATCCCTCTTTCCGGGGCTGCGCTTTCCCAAAGTATTTATTCCCTGCGCTGAAAATTATTTTAGCATCAGACGGGCATGATTTCAATACAAAAATACTGCCCCCTGCATTCCGGGGAATATTTGCCTTTTCCCGCACATATCTTTTATAAAGAAAAATGACAAGATAACTGTTTAAGGGGAATGGTATGAGTGCTAAAACCAAAATCGTCGTACTTCACATGAAAGAACTGATTTATACCGGAATTTTTGCCGTTCTGGGGGTTCTGTTCATCATTCTGCTGATCCTGATGTTCCTGCCGGGCAAGGACAAAAAAGACCCTCCCGTCCCTGAGACGGAAACGGCAGAAACCGCCTCCCTCTACATACCGGGTATCTATACCACAGAACTGGTACTGGGCAGTCAGGCCATCGACGTGGAAGTCATCGTGGACAAAGATACCATCACCTCCATCAGGATGGTAAACCTCAACGATGCCGTCACCACCATGTATCCGCTGCTGCAGCCCACCTTTGATTCCATCTGCCAGCAGGTTATGGAGCAGCAGTCTCTGGAATCCATTACTTACAGCACTGACAGCAAATATACCTCGCTTGTACTGCTGGAAGCCATCCGGAATTCCCTGGAGAAAGCGTCAGGCACAGCAGAAGGGGAGCCGGTTCCGGAATGATTCCGGGGCAGGGGAATGCCGTGCACCCCGTTAGCGGTAAACTTCCTCCGCACGCCTGTGCATTAAGGAAGCCGGACCACAGGGATATCCTGCAGTCCGGCTCTTTGCCTGTTCGTATGGAAAATCCTTAGAAATTCCCTATTCTCCGGCAGCCAGCTTCTCCGCCTCCGCCACCCACAGCGCCATACTGGCATCCGAGGGCATCCTCAGATCCCCCCTGGGCGACAGCGCCACGCTTCCCACCTTGGGACCGTCCGGCAGGCAGGAACGCTTAAACTGCTGCGTGAAAAATCTTCTGTAAAAAGTTTTCAGCCATTTCAGGATGACTTTGTCCTCATACTGCCCCTCAAAGGCCTGTTTTGCCACCCGGTATGTCTTAGCCGGGGGATAGCCCCATCGCAGCATGTAATAGAGGAAAAAATCATGCAGTTCATAGGGCCCCACCAGATCCTCCGTTTTCTGGGAAATCACACCGTCCACAGGCGGCAGAAGCTCCGGGCTCACCGGGGTATCCAGAATATCCTCCAGAACCTCCGAAAGCGCGCTGTCCCCGCAGGTATCCGCATAATATTTCACCAGATGGCGCACCAGAGTCTTCGGAACCCCTGCGTTTACACCGTACATGCTCATGTGGTCGCCATTGTAGGTGGCCCATCCCAGCGCAAGCTCCGACATGTCCCCCGTTCCGATCACCAGGGCGTTTGTCCGGTTTGCCAGATCCATCAGCACCTGAGTCCGCTCCCTTGCCTGTCCGTTCTCATAGGTCACGTCATGGCAGGAAAGGGACTGCCCTATCTCCCGGAAATGGACTTCCACGGCCTCCCTGATATCCACTTCCTCCAGGGTTGCACCTAGAATGCGCGCCAGGCGGCAGGCATTCTCATAGGTCCTGTCCGTAGTTCCAAAGCAGGGCATGGTCACCGCGCTTATGCCCTTCCTGTCCAGCCCCAGCAGGTCAAAGGTTCTCACCGTGACAAGCAGCGCCAGGGTGGAATCAAGTCCCCCGGACACCCCTACCACAGCCCGGGTAAGCCCCGTGTGCTCATATCTTTTTTTCAGTCCATAAGCCTGAATGGACAGAATTTCTTCACAGCGCCGTCTGCGGCGGACCAGATTCCCGGGCACAAAGGGCATACAGTTAAACCGGCGCTCCAACCTGGTTTCCTCTGCCTCCAGGCTGAAGGGAACTTTAACATATGCAGACCGGGGCTCCTGTCCGAACGTTCCCATACGCCTTCTATCATATAAAATTCTCTCTATGTCCAGATCGCCGTAAATGGTCTCGCACCCAAAGCGTTTCACCTGTTCCAGAACGATTCCGTTTTCCGCGATCAGGTTGTGCCCTCCGAACACCTGGTCCTGGGTTGACTCCCCCTCCCCGGCGGAAGTGTAGACATAGCCGCAGTGCAGCCGGGCACTGGCGGCCTTTACAAGCATTTCCCGGTACGCGTCCTTCCCCACGGTCTCGTTGGATGCGGACAGATTGGCGATAACCGTGGCTCCTTTCAGGGCATGATCCGTGCCTGGCGAATCCGCCACCCACAGGTCCTCGCAGATCTCGCAGCCCACAGTGAGTCCGTGCATGGTCTCACAGGAAAAGAGGATGTTGGTTCCGAAGGGTAACTCCTTTCCCGCAAAGTTAAAAGGAACAGGCTCCCTGTTGCCCTGGGCAAAATGCCGTCCCTCATAAAATTCCGCATAGGAGGGAATGTTTGCCTTGGGAACCAGGCCCAGAACCTGTCCCTGCCAGAGCACTGCCGCCACATTATAGAGCCTGCCCTCCCGCTCCATGGGAAGCCCCACCATGACCAGGGCATCCCTGCCGGCAGTTGCCTCCGCGATCCGCAGCAGCTGGCGGGAAGCCTCCTCCAGCAACAGCTGCTGCATGAATAAGTCTCCGCAGGTATAACCCGTGATGCACAGCTCCGGAAATACGATTATTTTTGCTCCCCTGGCACAGGCTTCTTCCATCCTCTGGCAGATCTGTGTTCCATTATAAACGGGATCCGCCACCTTTATTTTCGGCGTCACCGCCGCTACTTTGATAAATCCCTGTCTCATACCGCTCCTGTTCTGTCCCTTTATCCGAATATCCGCCATTTAGCGTCTCTTCTGCCCGGACCGTCACTTATTATTCTGGAAACCGTCCATATTTATCTGCTCTTCTTGTATATTTCTGTCAAATTTTCTACGCTAAACCGGTAATTTTTGTTGCAGAACTGACAGTTGACCTCTATTTCCTCTCCACCCTCTATCATATCCCGGATTTCCTTCTTTCCCAGGCTGATGAGAACCTTCTCGATCCTTTTTCTGTCGCAGTTACAGCAAAAGGCCGTGGGCATGCTCTCCAAGATCTCGCAGTCCAGTCCCTCCAGAAGCTGCCCAAGCATCTGTTCCGGCGTGTTTCCGGCATCCAGCATGGATGTCACGGAGGTGATGCCGCTTAAGTTGCGCTCCAGTCTGCCGATCACGGCCTCCTCCGCGAAGGGCATCAGCTGCAGGATAAATCCTCCCGCCTGCTTCACGGTATTGTCACGGGCCATCAGAACCCCAAGCCCCACGGAAGAGGGTACCTGCTCCGAGGTGGCAAAATAATACGTCAGATCCTCCGCGATCTCCCCTGTCTGTAACAGAGTCTGCCCAACATACGGTTCTTTTAATCCCATGTCCCGGATTACCCGCAGGGTTCCGCTGCCCACAGCTCTTCCCACATCCAGTTTGCCTGCCGCGTTTGCCGGAAGAACCACATCCGGCACATTGGCATAGCCCTTTACATTTCCCTTTGCATCCGCTGTCACCATCAGTCCCTGCACAGGGCCGTCCCCTTTGACCTGAAGTGTCAGCAGATCCTCTTCCCCCTTCAGCATACTGCCCATCATGGCTCCGGCGCATAAAAGCCTTCCCAGTGCCGCAGTGACCACAGGACTTGTATTATGGGCCCGTCTTGCTTCTTCCGCCACTCCCCTGGCAGTGCAGGCAAAAGCCCTGATCTGTGCGCCTGCCGCTGTGGCCCGCACAATATAATCCGACATTTCTACCTCTTTTCCGCGAATTCTTCTTCGCTGTGTACCTTCACGGAAGGCTCCTGATCCCCGCCGGATGCCCGGTCTCCTTCTGCAGATGCTGTCTGACAGGGCAGCAACTCCGTACTCCGGGACTTCCTTCCACCAACGCTGCCAGGCAGGGCAGCAACTCCGTACTCCGGGACTTCCTTCCACCAACGCTGCCGGGCAGCTTCCCGGGGTTCAGATCGTCCTACATCTGCGTCTTCCTGTATTCCCGGGCCACCACGTAAACCCTCTGGCTCGTGTCTGTAACCGGTTCCCCGGTGTCCGCATCCATAACCTCCGCCACTTCCATTCCTGCCTGTTCCACCAGGCGGAGCATCTGCCCCACGGTATATCCCCTCTGGAAATGGGTCTCCGTAAACCTCCGGAACGTCTCGCCGCTCTCCCTCACGAACACGGTCAGGTCATACTCGTTGACCCCCTCTTCCCCGTTATAAAAATTCTCCCAGATAAAACTGCAGTCCTCACGGTTTTCTGCGATGACAGCGTCCCCGATGACTTCCCGGTATTTATAGTCCGTATTGAAATCAAAGATAAAAATCCCGCCCGGAAAGAGGTAATTATTCACCAGGGAAAACACCTCCAGCAGTTCATCCTCTTCCAACAGGTAATTGACGGAATCACATACACTGAAGACGGTGCCCACCGTGCTGTACAGCTCCAGCTCCCGCATATCCTGCTGCAGATACAGAATTTCCGAACCGCTGGCCTCCTTCTTCTCCATCGCCACATTCAGCATGGACCCGGAAGCATCCACCCCCATCATGTCGTAGCCCTTCCCGTACATAAGCTCCGTCAGCGTCCCGGTACCGCAGCCCAGATCCACCACCAGATTCCTCTCGGAGTCCAGCAGACCCTCCGCGTCCCGTTCCGGCTTTGATACTCCGTATTTCCGAATCAGTGTGTCCAGGCGCTCTCCCCAGGCCTCATAGGGGGTATTGTCCATGAACTCATCATAAACGGCTGCAAAATCCTGATATATTTTCATCCTCCGACCTCCAGAACCTTCCGGTTTTGTATCTCCCCGCCCTGCGAACCTTCCGACTTTGTATCATCCCCTGCGTCGCCAGTCTTCCAACCCTGCATCGCTCTCTGCCCTCCACAGTCTTCCGGCACGGCATCATCCTCTCCCCTGCACAGTCTTCCGGCACGGCATCATCCTCTCCCCTGCACAGTCTTCCGGCACGGCATCATCCTCTCCCCTCCACAGTCTTCCGGCACGGCATCATCCTCTGCCCCCGCTTTATTCTCCCAGCTTCATGGCGATGACAATTCCCGCCGCCAGGGCCACAACCCCTGTCAGGGCGCTCATGGCTGTCAGCGCGGGGAACGTCCCCATAAGCAGGATTGCAATGGGGGAGGACACAATGAGCCCGATAATGGCCCAATATGCATAAAGAGGGAATTTCTCGAAAATAATTTCCACCAGTTTTGCGATGCCGAAAATCCCTGCCACCACGCCGATGCCAAAGGGAATCAGGACCCCGCAGCCCGCTATGATGGCTTCCATATCAAAAGCGGCCAGCGCCGTAAAGAAATCCTTCACCTCATTCAATATCGGATAATAGAACCCCATCAGCATCAGCACCATGGAACCGCTGACCCCGGGAATCACCATGGTGGCGGAAGTAATGATCCCCACCCCCACCAGTATAACCACATTCACAATGCTGAAGGACAAATCCGCAGCCTGCCCCTCCGATTCTCCCATGGCAGCCATCCCTACCACCAGAGCAAAGAAAAGGACACATGCCGCCACATGGCCGCCCTTAATCCCCTTCCCTTTCACCTTCTTCCAGACAGCGGGAAGCCCTCCCAGGATCAGCCCCACAAACAGCAGGTTGGTCTGGATGGGAAAATGCTCGAACAGATAGGTGAGCCCAAAAGAGCTTGCCGCAATGGCCGCCACCATTCCCACCGCTATGGGCAGGAGAAAGAGTACGCTTTTCTTGAACTCGCTGAACAAATGGGTGATACAGTGGATCAGCCTGTCATAAATCCCCATGGACACCATCATGGTGCCGCCGCTGACCCCGGGGACAATGTTTGCAATGCCTATCACCACACCCTTGAAAAAACTCTTAATCATAATTTCTCTCCTTCATTTTATACCAGCCGACATTTCATTTGATGCTTCCCGTACTTCATTTGTACTATACATTATGAAAATGCCCGCTCATTCTACATATCAGCTTTCAGAATTTCGGCCGGATTCCAATTCACCTGTATTTTCCCACGTAGTCCTCCAGAAACGAAAGAAGGTGGTCCATCTGCCTGTCCGTGCCAACGGTGATCCGCAGATAGTTAGATATCCTGGGCCTGTTCCAGTAGCGCACATAGATATCCGCCTCCCGCAGCGCCTGGAAAATCTGCTGCGCCGGAATCGTTTCATGGGCTGCAAAAATAAAATTGGCCCTGGAATCCGGGAAGGAAAATCCCAGTTTCTTCAGTTCCCCCTTCACCCTCTCCCTTGTGGCCACGATTTTGCCCGTGGTCTCCTTAAAATACCCGTCCTCCCTCACCGCTTCCGCCCCCAGCAGCTGCGCAGGCAGGTTCATGGTGTAGGAATTGAAGGAAAATTTCACGTCGTTGAGATACGCGATCAGCTTCTCACTGCCGATGCAGAAACCGATCCGCAGTCCCGCCATGGCCCTGGACTTGGAAAATGTCTGCACCACAAGCAGGTTATCATATTTTTCCACAAGAGACAGTGCGGAGGTACCTCCGAAATCCACATAGGCTTCGTCCACGATCACCACCACGTCCCGATTGGCCCGGACAATCTCCTCCACCGTCCCGGGGCTTTCCTCCAGACCCGTGGGGGCATTGGGATTTGGAAAAATAATGCCGCCGTTGGGCTGTCTGTAATCCTCTGTCCGAATGTGCCAGTTGTCGTCCAACGAGCATGTTTTGTACGGAATTCTGTGCAGTCCGGCCCACACATCGTAAAAGGAATACGTCACATCCGGAAAAAGGATGGGACGGCTGCTGTTGAAAAAAGTCATAAAGGCCATGGACAGCACGTCGTCAGACCCCACCCCCACAAACACCTGCTCCGGCTTTACATGGTAATATTCCGCCAATGCCTCCACCAGGACACTGCTGCCGGAATCCGGATACAGCCGCAGGGCGTCATAATCCATCTCCGCCGCCAACTTCCCCACCCCCGGGGCCGGCGGGTAGGGACATTCATTTGTATTCAGCTTGATGATCCCCTTTTTCCGGGGCTGCTCCCCCGCCGTGTAGGGCACCGCCTTTCTTACGTTCTCTTCCCAACTCACTATATTTTCCGCCTTTCTATCCTGTTGCGCCGGCATCCTTTCTCTTCCGGTACCGGGGCTTCCGATTTCAGCCATGCTGTTTCCTTCTCCGTTCCCGGCGCTTTCCGCCCGCGCTTTCCAGTTTTCTCCGCCCACGGTATTTCCCTCTCGATTCCCGGGGGCTTCCGCCCGCGCTTTCCAGTTTTCTCCGCCCACGGTATTTCCCTCTCGATTCCCGGGGGCTTCCGCCCGCGCTTTCCAGTTTTCTCCGCTCACGGTATTTCTCTCTCGATTCCCGGGGGCTTCCGCCCGCGCTCTCACACTCACCCGCGCCGTTCCATTTCCTCCCGGTAAATCTGCACCTGCTCCGGGCATCCGAGCTTCTCATAACAGAGAATCAGCCCCTCCAGGCCTTCCCTGCCCCCCGCGCGGAGATTCAGAATGGGCTGTGTCTCATACACCGCATTGTAAAACCACACTGCCGCCTCCTCCCAATCCTCCCTTTCCGCATAAAAATGGCCCATTTCACAGCAGATTTCCGAACAGGCTTCCTCGGCGATGACTTTGGATGTATATTTGAAAAAGTTCACCATATCCCCGGCCAGTCTGGCAGCCTTTGCCACCACACAGCAGGCCTGGACAAGCTCCTCCCCGTCCCGGTCATTGTCCTGGGCCGACGCCATGAAGACTTCTGCCGCCTGAATGAAATCCTCCTCGTCCCCTGCCATCATCAACTCCCTGGCGTAGAGTCCGTGGAGCCTCTTGGGCAGGCGGTATCCGGACCGGCAGTGTCTGTAGAAATTCTCCAGATCCCGTTTCCCATGACTTTCCTCCGGCAGGTGGGTAATGACGATATCACTGTCATAAATCACGGGCATCAGGCGCACCGTCTCATGGATGGGCCCTTCCCAGACGAAATCCCGCTTTCTCTTAAAAAGCTTGGGACGGTATTCCTCATCATAATTGTAAACCGTTCCGAACTGAAGCTGGTTGGAATATTTCATCTGTACGATCTCGATCTCGGGAAGCAGGGTTTCCTTCAGGATGCGGAACCTCTCCCTGTTCTCCGGCGACAGCACCTCATCGGCATCCGCAGAATATATATATTCCCCTGTGGCCCTTGAAAACACATCGTTTCTGGCCTCACTGAAGTCATCCGTCCACGGGAGGTCATAAACCTTCTCCGTATACTGTCCGGCTATTTCCTTCGTGGCATCCGTGGAACCTGTGTCCGCAATGATAATCTCGTCCATCAGTCCCGCCAGGCTGTCCAGGCAACGCTTTAATCTCTTTTCTTCATTTTTCACAATCATGCACAGCGATATGGTAATCATCTGTTCCCCCGCCGGATGCCGCCTTTGCCGGGAACGGCAGACAGCCCGAAAACTCTTATCAAAAATTGTACCAATAAGATAATACCAAAAACAAGGCCGGGGTACAACTATTATTCTCCAAAAATTTACTTTAATCTGTTGAGATCCTGTTTTTAACAGTTGTGTAGACAAAGAATCGCTGTAACCCCAGTGTTTATG
>CAJTSY010000103.1:12506-14266 GCA_910578995.1 uncultured Acetatifactor sp. | reverse complement strand
GCGCAGGCAGGTTACAGTACTTTCACGGTAACATGATGCATGAGTGAACAGTAATGCAGTTTTCCCTGGAGAAACGTGCGAAAATATACATTGAAAACAGCAGGCAATCCCTTTATAATCAAGAGAATAAGCTATGATGTACAACCCTGTTCCGTCGGGAAATCCCTTTCCCGACATGGAACGGCCGGCCAAAATGAGAAAAAAGAGGTATCGAGCTATGCTTTACTCCTGGACTGACATGATCTGGCTGTTTTTTGTCTACTCTTTTGCGGGATGGTGCATCGAGGTATGCTACGCCGCCATCCGCCGGAGGAAATTCGTAAACCGGGGCTTCGTGAACAGTCCCCTGTGTCCCATCTACGGCTTCGGCGCAGCGCTCTTTTGCATCTTTCTGCCGGAGCTGACCGGGCAGCCCTTTTTCCTGTTTCTGGGGGGCATGCTGTTGGCAACGATGCTGGAATATGCCACCGGCATGGCCATGGAAAAAATTTTCCGGAAAAAGCTGTGGGATTACTCGGACATTAAGTGGAACTTAAGCGGCTATGTATGTGCCCACTATGCCCTGCTGTGGGGCGTTCTGGCCCTGCTGACCATGTTGGTTACCAACCCGGTTTTATGCGGGCTATTCCGGATGATTCCCCGCACCGTGACCGTAGCGGCGCAGTGGGCCGGGGCTGTTCTGCTGTTACTGGACTTCCTCACCACCGCCATGGCCGTTCTTGGCATGAAAATCACTGCCAGGCGTCTGGCACAGCTGTCCGACGGAATGAAGCGAACCTCCCGGCTGCTAGAAAACCGTCTTACAGCGGTAGTGCAGAAACGTATGCAGAAATCCTTCCCCTCCATCAGCAGGGATGCCCTGACCGAGGATCTGAAAACCCGGTCCGAATCCGGTACGGAAAAGGAAGTCTTCGCCCGGGGCTGCTGCTTCTACAAACTGGTTTCCCTGTTTTTCATCGGCGCTTTCCTGGGGGATATCACAGAGACCATCTTCTGCCTGCTGACCACCGGGATCCTGATGAGCCGCAGCAGCGTGGTCTACGGTCCTTTCAGCATCGTGTGGGGACTGGGGTGCGCTCTGCTGACCCTCTTTTTGTACCGCTACAGAAATAAGAGCGACCGGTACATATTTATGGCGGGCACCCTTCTGGGCGGGGTCTACGAATATGTGTGCAGTGTATTTACGGAACTGGTTTTCGGAACTGTGTTCTGGGATTACAGCGGGTTCGCCTTCAACCTGGGAGGCCGCATTAACCTGCTGTACTGCTTTTTCTGGGGAATCGCGGCTGTGGTGTGGCTGAAGACGATCTACCCCTTCCTGTCCGGCCTGATTGAGAAGGCGCCTGCGCGCATAGGGAAAATCGTCTGTAACTGCATGATCGTATTTATGATCTTCAATATGGCCATTTCCTCCCTGGCCCTGGCACGGTACACGGAACGGAATACGGCAGTGTCCGGATCCGAAGCAGCAGATGCGGCTGATTCAGACGGACTCGCGGACTCAGATTCCGCATCAGGCGGAACGGCAGACTCGGATGCAGCATCAGGCGGGTCTGATATCCTGCCTTCTGGCAGCGTCCGTGTCCTGACGCCACTGGATTCGTTTCTGGACGCTCATTTTCCCGACGAGCGGATGGAGCGGATTTATCCTAATGCGAAGATTGTGGAGGAATAAACCCAGCTTGATACCATAAGATTTTACGGGCCGGATTGTCCGTTAAAAAGTCCGTGATTCCCTTCCGCACTGTACGAAAATACAG
>CAJTSY010000103.1:8586-12406 GCA_910578995.1 uncultured Acetatifactor sp. | reverse complement strand
GCTTACGTATAATACTGCGCCTGGGCGTTCCACAGCTGCCTGTACTTCCCTTCCTGAGCCTCCAGCACATCGTGGCATCCCCGCTGCACCAGACGGCCTCTGTCGAACACAATGATATCGTCGCAGAACCTGCAGCTGGAAAGTCTGTGGCTGATAAATACCGCCGTCTTATGCTCCACCGTCTTCTGGAAATTTTCGTATACCGCAGCCTCGGCAATGGGGTCCAGGGCGGCGGTGGGTTCGTCAAGGACTACAAAGGGAGCATCCTTATACAGGGCCCTGGCCAGGGCCACCTTCTGCTCCTCCCCGCCGGACAGGTCTATGCCGTCATTTTCGTAATCCCGTCCCAGGATGGTATGGATTCCCTTCTCCAGTTCCGCCAGCCTGTCGCCGAAGCCCGCCTGAACCAGGCACTTGCGCACCTTCTCTCCGTCGTAATCAAAGGCGCCCGCCACATTGTCCGCCAGGGAGAACTGGAACAGTCTGTAATCCTGGAATACCACGGAAAACAGGGACAGGTATTCCTCATAGCGGTACCTGGTGATGTCGATGCCGTTCAGCAGGATCCGCCCCTCCGTGGGGTCATAGAGCCGGCACAGGAGCTTGATAAAGGTGGTCTTGCCGGAGCCGTTCTCCCCCACGATGGCCAGCTTGTCGCCGATCCGGAATTTCATGTCCACATGCCGCAGCACCCAGGTTTCCGTGCCCGGATAGCGGAAGCTAACGTCCCGGAATTCAATCTCATAGTCGATGTCATCCCGCTTCTCCACCGCCAGAGTGCCCTGGTACATGTCGTCCGGCAGATCCAGGAACCGGTACAGTTCCAACAGGCATTCATTGTTTTCACGCAGACTGGCCACGCCTTTAGCCACTCCGGAAAAGGCATTCACAAACCGCTCCACCGTCCCCCTGTACAGGATAAAGTTGCCGATTCCAAAGACTCCCAGAAAAGCCTTCGCCGCCGTCACCAGGAACACCGCCAGGCCGGGAAACAGTTCACGGACAGCGTCAATGACAGTGTAGTGAACTCCGATCCTGTCCATCTCCATGATCCAGGGAGCCTTCACCCTGCGCTCATGCTCCTTCATCATAAACTTCTTCAGGTTGAAGATAGTTATGTCTTCTCCGTGCATGTTAAACATAACCTGCAGGAACACATTGCTCTCCGCGAGGCCCTCCACGGCTTTCATGCTTTTTCTCATAACCTCTTTTGAAAAATGCATGGAAAGCGCTACATGAACCAGGAGAATCCCCACCAACAGCACATTGCAGTAAGGTGAATTCACAAAGGCCAGGAACCCTGTCAGTTCCCTGTCTGCAGCTGTCCGGAAGATGGAAAAAGTCAGGGATGCCGACAGGATCAGATCCGCCATGTCCCCCATCAACGTGCCAAATCCCCAGAATATTCGCATCAGCCCGTTTCCGCTGGCATCCATGATCGCAAATATCTTCTCCCGCAGCAGTGTGACTTCCGGGTTTTCCAGATGCTCATATTCCAGCCCGTGCTGTTTGTCAAACATGTAGATCTCTTCCTGCCTGACGATTAAGTCCAACCAGATATTGCGCCTCACCTCCACAGCCCGACGGATGCACTTGAGGGCAAACAGCCCCGCTACGGTAATCCCGGCCAGGATGAGCAG
Organism: uncultured Acetatifactor sp.; assembly: GCA_910578995.1. Taxonomy (GTDB): domain Bacteria; phylum Bacillota; class Clostridia; order Lachnospirales; family Lachnospiraceae; genus Acetatifactor. Next base: position 10,766 of record CAJTSY010000103.1, on the reverse strand, counting down.
GGACTCCCACCGGCATTTCCCCGCCAGTTCGTTTACCAGCCGTGAGGACATGTACAGGGAAAAATAGGCGGGCAGGAAATTCATGATATTGTTTGCGGTATCGTAGCCCAGGAACTGGGGGCAGAGCCCCATGGCGATCCGGATTCCCCGACACAGCAGGTTCCAGTCTTCCCGCAGGGTTCTCTTCTGATTTTTTTCCTTCATTTCATTCCCGCCTTTCCCCGGCCAGGCTCTCCTCCTGCCCGGTTTTATAGTATTTGCTCTGCACCTCGAAAAGCTCCCGGTACTTCTTTCCCGCGGCCATCAGCTCCTCATGGCTGCCCGTCTCCGCTATCCGTGCCCCGTCCAACAGGAAGATCCTGTCGCAGAAGCGGGTGGATGCCAGACGGTGGGAAATAAACACAGATGTCGCGCCGTCCGTGATTTCGTTATACTGCCGGTACATCCTGTCCTCCGCGATGGGATCCAGGGCAGCAGTAGGCTCATCCAGGATGATGCACTTCGGCTTCCGGTACAGCAGCCTTGCCAACAGGAGCTTCTGGGTCTCTCCTCCGGAAAATTCCACTCCCCCCGGGTTTATCTGCCGGTTCAGGGGCGTGTCGGCCCCCAGAGGCAGGGAACCAACCTTCTCCTCCAGCCCCGCCTGGCGCAGGCAGCTCTGCAGTTTACTCCTGTCAATCTCACTTTCTTCCTCCACGCACGCCACATTCCGGGCAATGGAGAAGGGCAGCAGGTGGTAGTCCTGGGGCACAAGCCCGAAGAGGCTGTACAGCTCCTCCCGGTTATATTCACGGGGCGAATGGCCGTCTATGAGGATTTCCCCCTCCGTAGGCGTCAGCAGCCCGCACATCAGCCGGATCAAAGTGGTCTTTCCCGCGCCGTTTAATCCCACCAGGGCAAGCTTCTCCCCGGCCCGCAGTTCAAAGCTGACATGCTCCAATACGTCTTTCTCCCCTTCCGGATACCGGTAGGACACATCCCGGAAGGTAATGGAAAACGCGCCGGAAGGCAGAGGGATTCCCTCTCCTCGGTTCATCCTGTCCGGAAATTCCAGGCATTCCCGAAAGTCGGAGACCTGCATGGCCCCTTCGCAGACACAGCTCCACCACCACCGGATGCCCGTCATCACCTCCGCCAGCTCCGTCATGGCCGTAAAATACAGAACGAAACGGGAAGCGTCTATCTCCCCCGCCACGGCCCTGGAAATCAGCCAGGCATACATGATCCCGTCCCGGAGCAGCACAACCAGGAAATCCGCGATCTGCACCACGGAAACCCTCCTCTCTACGGCTTTCTTCTCCCTGGCATAATCGTTCGTAAGCTTCTTCGCCAGAAGGGACAGATATCCCCGCAGATTATAGATCCGGACATCCTTGCCATACCGGAAATCCCTTCCCACCTTGAAGGCAAGATAACTTATTTTCTTCAGCAGGGCGTTCCGGTTATCCTGGGTCTCGTAGTTGCGTTTCCTCTCCCAGGCCGACAGCGGCATATTGACGGCGCTGCAGACAGCGATCAGCAGGATGACCCAGGGGCTTAAGGTGGTCAGCACGGTGCCGAACAGCAGGAATTTCAGCACGATCACCACCACCAGGGAAAACTCCATGGGAAAATGGACAGCCCTGGTGTGGTTGTTCATGGCAGCACCGTCTGCACGCTCGTCCAGCTTCTTCATCTCCACATCATAATCCAGTTCAAAATCCCTGTCCAGGCGGCGGCACTCCAACAGGACGCCCATGCGGGAGCACAGGTACAGCTCCATGTATTCTCCTTTCTGGGAGATCAGCTGCCGCAGCAGGGAGGACAGCGTCCCCGCCAGCACCAGGCCCACACTGACGATCGCTACGGGCGAAAACCCTCCCGACTCCTCCAGGGCCCGCAGGATCAGGACAGGCGTATACAGCGCCAGGGCAGCCGCTGCCAGGTCAACCGGTATTTTCCCCGCTGCCACAAACGCCAGGTTCCTCTCATATTTCCACATCAATTTGTACAGATACGCCACACAGGAGAGCATCCCGTATTTTGGCTTCCGTTTCGGTTCTTTTTTCTTCCGCTTCATCTTCTCACCCTTTCTCCCGGGACGGCTGTTTTCGTAAATACCTGCAGGTTTCGCGGAGAATACCGACCCGTTGTCCCACGGACACGGCAGGAACATGATATGATGCCCTTTCAGCCGCCCA
>CAJTSY010000103.1:0-8486 GCA_910578995.1 uncultured Acetatifactor sp. | reverse complement strand
CCCGTTGTCCCACGGACACGGCAGGAACATGATATGATGCCCTTTCAGCCGCCCACGGCATTGTACCGGCTGCATGCCTCTCCGCCTGGAATGGTTTTATTATAGCAGATTCCACGAAAAAAACTGCATTCGGATAACCAAATGCAGTTTTCGGTGAACGAAATGTATAAACAACCTGTTGCGCCGGTTTACATGAGATCTGTTCCAACACCTGCCGCAAGCCTGCAGGACGGAATTTGAGAATCTGGTTTTGCTGCAGAGGCTGCAGACGGATTCATTCCGGCTTCACCGTACAATCTCCCCGTACATCCCGGGCCGCCTGTCCCGGAAAAGTCCCCAGCTGAAGCGCATCTCCTCCACAGCCTCCAGGTCAAAGGTATGGATGAGCACCCTTTCCTCAGTCCTGCCTGCGTCCTCCAGGATTTCCCCGGTCTCGTCGGTGATGAAGGAGGAACCGTAAAAGGTCAGGGCGGAGGACTGTCCGTTATTTTCGGGGGTGGGAAGCACCTTCTCCTCCCCGATGCGGTTGGCGGCAATGACGGGCACCACATTGGCGGCGGCATGTCCCTGCATGCAGCGGCGCCAGTGGGGCATGCTGTCACAGTCGATAATGGGCTCGGAACCGATGGCCGTGGGGTAAAGCAGGAGCTGCGCGCCCATCAGCGCCATGCATCTGGCCGCTTCCGGAAACCACTGATCCCAGCAAATGCCGACGCCGATCTTCCCGTATGCGGTGTCCCACACTTTGAATCCGGTGTTCCCGGGGGTAAAGTAAAATTTCTCCTGATAAAAATGGTCGTCCGGAATGTGGGTCTTCCGGTATACGCCCAGTATCCCGCCGTCGGCATCGATCACTGCCACGGAATTGTAGGTTACGTTTCCCTCCCTCTCGAAGAAGCTCACCGGCAGCACCACCTTCAGCTCCCGAGATACCTCCCTGAGGCGCCCCACCGCCGGATTCTCCTCCAGGGGCATGGCGAGACGGTACGAATCGTAATTCCGTTCCTGGCAAAAGTACCAGGTTTCAAAAAGCTCTGGCAGCAGAATCACCTGGGCTCCCAGGGATGCCGCTTTCCTCACATAGTTCTCCGCCGTCTCCAGATTCTCCTCCCGGGAACGGCCGCACCGCATCTGGATGGCCGCCACGGTTACCTGTTTTCTGCGCTCTTCGTTTATTTTCATGGGGATTCCTTTCCTAATTTATACTCACAGTTTCAGTCCGCCGCCGGAATCTGCTGAGTAATGCAGTGGATATTCCCGCCGCCGATGAGTATGTCCCGGGTGTAGATCTGAATCACTTTCCTGTCCGGAAACAGCCCCTCCAGAACCGCCTTCGCCTCCGCGTCCGCCGGATCCCCGAACCCGGGCATCACAATACTCCCATTTGCAATGTAGAAATTCACATAGGATGCCGCCAGCCGCTCTCCCGGCCTGCGTGCGGGTTCATCCCAACAGGCGTCCAGTCCCCGGCATTCCTCCTCCGTGACCGTCACCGGCTTTGGCAGCGGCAGCCTGTGCACCTTCAGCTTCCTGCCCCTGGCATCCACAGCCTGCTCCAAATAGTCCAGGCAGGCTTTCGACAGGGGGTACTGCACATCCTCCCGATCCTCCGTCCAGGCCAGAACCACTTCCCCGGGCCTGGTGAAGGCGCAGATATTGTCCACATGCCCGTTGGTCTCGTCGTTATGGATTCCCCAGGGCAGCCAGAGAACCACGGACACATTCAGGCAGCTGCGCAGCCTCACCTCGATTTCCTCCCTGGAAAGCCCCGGATTTCGTCCCTTGCTTAAAAGACAGCATTCCGTCACCATGCAGGTTCCCTCCCCATCCACGTGGATGGAACCCCCTTCCAGAATAAAGTCACGCATGTCATAAACGTCAAATCCCAGGAGATCGCAGAGTTTCCGGGCCATCTGGTTATCCTTGTCCCAGGGGAAATACAGTCCGTCACACAGACCGCCCCAGGCGTTGAATCCCCAGTCCACCCCCCGTACGACACCCTTGTCATTTTTCAGGAAGGTAGGGGCATAGTCCCTGGCCCATGCGTCATTACTGGACATTTCCACCACCCGTATATGGGGCGGCAGCAACGCCCTTGCATTGTCATACCGGGCCCCGCCGGCGCACACGGTCACCTGCTCGGATTCGGCAATGGCCTCCGCAATCTGCACAAAAGCCTTCCGGGCCGCATATCCCCCGTACTGCCAGGAGTCCGGCCGCTCCGGAAATATCATGATACATCCCTGGTGCCGCTCGTACTCCGCAGGCATGCGGAAGCCGTCTGACACGGGTGTCGTTTCTTTGAGAATCCTCATGGAAGACTCCTCCTGTGGTTATGATCAGGCAGGCCCGCCGTTCCCTCAGCTGCCGCAGGCCCGCTCATCCGGCAGACCGTCCCTGTCAGGCAAAACATTCAGGTTCACACAGATCCTGCCAGTCCCTATATCTCTTATATACTTGATTTTCAGTGATTTTGCAAGTGTTTTCTGGCCGTAAGCATAAATGCCCGGCGGAATTGTTACTGTTCACGGCTTCGCCGTTCACAGCAACATGATGCACACATACAATAGAATTCAAGTGCAGAATTCTATTGTCATGAATTGAGCAAAGAACGCTCATTTTGGCGCCTGCTGTCTCGGGCTTTTCGTGCATAATGCGCACGAAAACCCTCGCGGAGGTACCGAGTGAACAGTAACGCGGAATTTCCTCACCGAACCGTAAGCTTCCCTGTCAGCAGGATATCCGCCGCATTGTCCCCGGCCATGGCCTGGAAGTCCCCGGGTTCCACATTCCACATTATACAATTATTATACAAAGATTTTAGAATTACTTAAGCCCGCAGTCAAACTTTGGACACATTTTTCGGGTATCATAAATTTATTAACAAAGGAGCTGTTGGATTCTAATGAAATGTATCAGGGTTCTGTCAGCTCCGGCTACCAACAACACTGCATCAGCAGTTTTACATACATTTTTTTCTTCATGTTTTCTTTACTTTTTCTCCCTTCCTTTTGGCAGGAGCCCTGACGGGCTCCTGTTTTTTGCGCAGAAGTGTGCAGAAGAAATATGCCGCTCAGACGCCATGCAGGACGCGCGTCCAACAGCGGAGAAGGGAGTCCTCCTTACCATTTCCCCCTCATCCCTAGGATAGACGCCTCTTGAAATCCTCATATCCGAACCGTTTCACCATCACACAGTCCCCGTCCTTCCTGCGCAGCGCGATAGCAGGGAGGGGCATCCCGTTAAAGGTATTGTTCTTTACCATGGAATAGATGGCCATATCCTCAAATACCAGGCGGTCCCCCTCCTGCAGCGGACAGTCAAAGGAATATTCCCCGATCACATCCCCCGCCAGACAGGTGGGGGCCCCTAACCGGTATGTGTACGGCTTCTCCCCGGGCAGGCCGCTTCCCTGCAGGGGCGGCCTGTAAGGCATCTCCAGCACGTCGGGCATATGACAGGCTGCCGAAGCGTCCAGAATGGCAATATCCGCTCCGTTATGGAGTGTTTCCAGCACCGTAGCGGCCAGGAATCCCGCATTCAGCGCCACGGCCTCCCCGGGTTCCAGATAAACGGTCAGACTGTATTTTTCCTGCATCCGCCTGATGCAGCGCTCCAACCGGGGAATATCGTAGTCCGGCCGGGTAATATGGTGGCCGCCGCCGAAGTTGATCCACTTCATCCCCGGCAGATAAACGCCGAATTTCTCTTCCACCGCATCCAGGGTTCTCTCCAGATCGTCAGAGTTCTGCTCGCACAGCGTATGGAAATGAAGCCCGTCCAACCATAAAAGCGGATCTTTGGCCAAAATGCCGCCCGCTCTCTCCCGCAGATTCCCAAAGACGGCAGCCGTCACCCCAAGTCTGGAGCCCGGGGCACAGGGGTCATAGATGGCATGACCCTCCTGGGTAGAGCACTCCGGGTTGATGCGCAGCCCAATGCTTTTCCCCGCCGCCCTGGCCCCGGGTCCGAACTTCCGCACCTGCTTCCAGGAGTTAAACACAATATGATCACAATATTCCAATACTTCATCAAATGTTTCCTCCCGGTAGGCAGGGGAAAAGATATGGTTTTCCAGTTTCCTTCCCTGCCGGGCCAGGGGCAGCGCCATCTCCTCCGCGCACAGCCTGGCCTCGTACGGCCCGCTGGCAGTGGCTCCCTGAAGATATCTCCCGATCAAAGGGTACAGCGCATACATGGAAAAAGCCTTCTGGGCCAACAGGATCCTTGCCCCTGTCCGTTCCATGACGCCTTTCAGCGTCTCCAGGTTGCGTTCCAGCAAGGCTTCGTCCACCACATAGCATGGTGTGGGCAATTCGGTAAACTTCATATGTTCCTCCCCTTCGTCTTTCAAGTTAAACGATCCTTTTTCCATGTATGTCACTTCCTTCCGGCAGACTGCTTTCTCCCTGCAAGCTACTCCATCCTGTCAGGCCGCTTCCTCCCGTCAGGCTGCTTCCTCCCGTCAGGCCACTCTCCCATCAGGCTGCTTCCTCCCGTCAGGCCGCTCCATGCGAAACATCCGCCGTATGCCGGAGCAGGTCACTACGTCCAGATGCCGGGCCAGGATTCCCCCGCTCCAGGCTGCACACTTCCACAAGCCCCGGATCCCTGTAATCCGAATGGTTCAGCGCGTTATACACCTCCAGCGCATACCCCGGCTCCTCCATCAACATGCCGAACACATCGCTTTTGTACTCCCTGTTTCCTGCCATAAAGCTCCTCCCTTTGCGTGCAGGAGGGCCGCGGATTGGTATTACATGCGGAAACTCCTGCTCTTATTGAATTTGAATGGATAAAATAAAAGCATGAATTTCCCTGACAGCATGAAAAACTTAATATTTGACAAGTATGCAGCCCTAACGGCCATACCGGATTTGAAATAATGCTTTGTACAAAGTCTAGCATATTCAAGGAGGAAAGGCAAGTGATTTTTGGGTTTAGGAGTTTAGGGTTTAGGGGTTTAGGCCGGCTCGCCGTCAGGCGGGGATACAGGCAATTAGGGGTTGCGCTTCTCCGACCTAACCCGGCTCCGCTTCGGTCTGCATACATCCGGATACGCGCCTTGGTATTGTCTGCTGCTGTATCTTCGCCCTGGTAGTACATCCAGCCGCAGTTGAATTGGGCTGTGGCCAAGCCCTGTGCGGCGATTTTCTCGGACCACTTCAGGAACCTAGGATAATCCGACACCCCGTATATGCAACCGTAGCGCCTGGTATGGCCGTGTCCGGATGTGCGGACATAGTTCTGTTCCATGACTTTTTCGTACAACATCCGGGCCTTCTCCAGGTCCTCCGGTGCGCCTTCCCCCTCAGAGTACATCCAGCCGCATTCAAATTGGGCCTCGGCAAGGCCCTGCTCGGCGGCTTTTTCGTACCACATCAGGGCCTTTGCATTGTCCTTCGCCGCGCATATCCCCTGGCTGTACAGCAGGTCGCAGTAGTATTGGGCCTCGTCATCGCCCTGGGCGGCTTCTTCTTCAAGCCACCTCAGAATCCTGGCCTTGTCTGCCGCAAGGTAAAGCTGCGGCAGTCCCTTGCTGATTGTTCAGGATGCTATTTTCAGCTGTCCCGCCGGCCAGGGATGATGCGCGGTCATTTCGTATAGCCCAGGTTCCTGCGGTACCGATTGGATACATATTCCAGGTTATTCAGATAATGCAGCAATTCCTCCTGAAGCGGCCTATCGTAGATCTGAATGACCAGGTAAGCCTTTTCGTGATCCTCCAAAAAGCGTTCCGCCATTCCTTCCATCAGATACCATGCAAAAGACATTCCGTTCTCGGCTGCTTTCGCCTGATACCAGCTGATTTCTTTCCTTCCCAGCACAGCCAGACGCATCACCCCTGCTTCGTCTGTTTCTGCCTGGCAGTGGACGAGTTCTCCCTCTTTCAGTACAATCAGCTCCTTTACGAATCTGTCTTCTCTATTCTCCTTGTCGGTTGATTGGGCGGCCGCCTCCTTTTCTGCCAGCGCCAGCTCCGCCATTTCTGCCAGGGCATCCTCATAGAGATTGCAAAAACGTTGATCTCCCTGACGGAAGACTTTCAGCTCCAGCATTCCCAGATACTCCCGCGCAGCCTCTTCGCTTACAAAACGGCGGCACTTTGCGCCTTTTTCACGCGCAGCAGCAAAGGCTTTCTGAAGATCCCCGAAAATCTGAGGATTTTCCGCATCTTTCACAGCATAGAAATATTGCCCGGAATTGCCGTCTTTCCCTGCCATGTCCTCTGTTTCCGGCTGTGTCTTGATCCGGAAATAGGGGTGATAGGGATAGACAGGGAATCCCAAAGGAATCATAGTCTCCGTGCCCTCCGATTTCTCTTTGATATAGTCGCTGTCTGAATCCCCAAAGCAGCTCTCGTCCATGTAGACAGTTCTGTTCCTGATGACTCTTTCCGCCTTTTCGCCGTCCAGTTCCTGCATATAGATCAACGACCAGGCAAGAGCTTCCACCTGATCCCAGAATCTCCGGAGAATCTGCACTGCATTCTGCCACTCCTGGTCAAGAACCTGCTTTACGGACTTCCATATGGCCTCTTTCTCCGACTCCGGCAGCGCGGCTTCCGGGTATTCCCCTGGCCGTGACGCAAATCTCCAGGGCACCACCATATTGCGCTCGCTCAGGCCGAATCGGCAGACATATTCATAGGCGATCTGAGTAGCCTTTTGCAGATCGCTTTCCGCGCCTACATTGATGCCCATTACGCCGCCCCTTCTGGAGATATGCTCCATATAGAGCGTCTCAGCCGCACGCCCCGCAAAGGATACACATATCTGATTCAGAAAATCCTGACCGATTTCATACTTCGGTTCTGCCATGGCATAGCCGCCGTAATTCCCCCTGGATACAATCGTCACATACGCAAGCTTTCTGCCGAAATAGTGCTGCAGCACTGCATGTCCCGCTTCGTGGAAAGCGGTAGCCATGTATTTGTCCAGATCCTTTTCCTGCCAGACAGCCCCGTCCGTCTCGGCATGCACCCGGTCGAACAAAAACTTCTCAGTGACAGATTCCGCAGATCCTGTTTTATATACTGCATCCGCGATGGATTCCTCAAGGAAGGTCTTGATCTCCGCATAGTTCCTTATCTTTCCGCTCATCATCAGGCTCAATGTCCTGGCTGCCCTTTCGGAGATCCGGTCTTTCAGGCCCTTCTTCTCCAATAGGTCAAGCAGGAACCTCTGCCGTTCCTCCAGGGTAGGATAGGGGATATGAATCCTGGCGCTGAATCTTCTGGTCACTGCAGGATCGAGATCCTCCAGAGAATAGTTGGTGGCGGCCACCACATAAACCCCATTATTATCTGTCTCCAGGCCATCCATTTCCTTCAGGAATTTATCCAAAACGGTTTCCTGATAACTTGTCATCCCATAACTGCCTCTGTCTTTGGAAATGGCGTCAAACTCGTCAATAAAGAAGATGCAGGGCCTTCTCCGCCGTGCCGTCCGAAACATTTCTTCCATTTTGAGAACGCCATCTCCGCTCAGGAAATCTGCTCCCACTGCGGAGATGAACGAGGCATTGGCCTCAAAGGCCATGGCCTTGGCGAACATGGTCTTGCCCATGCCCGGTGCGCCGTACATCAATATGCCCGTCATCAGCTTCGCTTCGGCATTCCGGTATTTCTCAGGATTTCTGATATTATCGATACAGCGCTCCACCGCCTCTTTCACCAGCGCATTGCCGAAGATATCCTTCACCCGCACCTGGGGCCTCTCCGCCAGCAGATATTTTCTGTTCTGCCGCCTGGATTCGGCATCCTCTTCCTCCGCCGACTCTACCCGCAGATCAGTAAAGCGGATCTCCAGTTCCCCGGGCCCTTTCTCGGCATATTCGTAAACTGCATCACAGGCAAGCCTTTTTCTTTCCCGGGCAAGCTCCCCCGCCATTTTCACAAAGTGCTGCCTGGCAAAAATTGCCGTCAGATCCTCCCTGTCCAGAGCCAGGCCCTCCGGATTGCCCTCATCCATCGGATCGCTCTGCGGCTTATACAGCGTGCCCCGCACGAAATCCGTAACGCCAAGCGACAGAAACGGAGCCTTGTCCTCCACAGCCCCTCTGTCCACAACGATTATGGGGATATCCGGTTTTGCTTCCGCCGCAGCCTTCAGGCACTTATAGCCTTCTGATGTTTTGAAATTCTTAGAATCTTTTCCCAAATCTATCAGGATTGCGTCATATCTGTCCTCCCTCCTGCGGCTGTTCCAATTGCAGTTTTGAAGGAGTTTCCGGAAACTTTTTTCATGCGCTCTTTCGCTTTCTGCCTGCTCCGCCAGGTCACAGTCCGCCATCAGTCCCAGTTCTTTCAGCCCCTTCTCCGGAAGGAAACCGCTGCGCAGACGGGCAGTCTCGCCTGTATACAGCCCTATGCCCTCTTCCGCGTATAGAAGGATCCGCAGCCGCTCCGTCATCTCGAAATATTTCCGGACATTCTCTGTTACATCTACTGAGACGGATGCCTTCTTTAATTCCCCCAGCTTTCC
>CAJTSY010000102.1:7960-14303 GCA_910578995.1 uncultured Acetatifactor sp. | reverse complement strand
CTACAGGTTTTTCTGTGGGGGCAAGTTTTCCTGCCCCGGCCCCGGCAGTATTTTCCCAGAAAAGCTTCCGGAACTGCCCCAACGCTTTTCCCGGAAATATTTTCTAACCCGGCTCCGTTTATTCTTCCTCCGGATAACGGTTTCCAACCCGCTCAGCCATTCTTCCTCCAGGAAACGCTTTCTGCCCGGAGACATTCTCCTTCAGAAAACAGTTTCTGCCCGGAGACATTCTCCTTCAGAAAACAATCTCTACCCGGAGACATTCTCCTTCAGGTACAGCCTCACCCGGTTCTCGATCACATCCACCACCGCCTCCCTGTCCTTCATTCCGTTAAAGTAATCCTCCGCTTCCTCCAGGATCACCTCCAGAACCGGCTCCGTCCGTATGGGAAGATTCCTGGCCCCTTCCGCGGCTCTGATAAGTTCCTCCACCCATTCTTCCGTAATGTCGCCGTCGTGGATCTCTTCATGTTCCTCCACATATTTCCCCCGGAACAGGTAAGCGCTCCCCATCTCAACCTTTCCCTCCAGGGCAAGCATCTCCAAATCCTTTTCCACCGCTGCCTGGAAGGCTTCCCTGCTGACGGGAAATGTATTGCCGCTCTCCGCCAGCGCCTCCTGTGTCTCCTCCCCCAGCAGATAGGAAATAAATTCCCAGGCGCCCTGCTTATTCCGGGAATTGGCATTGACGGCCAGTATCTGATAAGCGGAGTTAACGGCCATATGGCATCCGTCCTCGAACATCACGCCCACAGGCGCCTGGCCCGCCTCCTTCAGCACGGAAGAGGGACGGAACTGAAAGACATCCACACAATAATCCTTGCTGGCCAGGATGGGATAGTCCTGGTTCTCGTCATAAGCATACCGTTTTGCCGCTTCCAGCATTCCCGCAAACAGCTCCCCTCCAAAGTCGCATTCCCCTGTCTCCCAGTCGATCATCCCCCACAGATCCTCCGTTCCCTCCAGAAACATCCGCAGGATATCCCCGGAACCGCAGAACCTCATATACATGGCTTCTTCCTCCCGGGCAAGCAGGGAGTGGACCAGGGTCTCTATATCCGCTTCCCCCTTCCCCGCGGTCAGGGATTCCTCCGCGCTGTAACTGTACAGGTTCATGGACGCATTGATTCCGTATATTTTGTCCCCCTTGCGCCAGCAGCTGAAGGCCACGGGAAAATAATCCTCCTCCCTGATTCCGGAGTTTTCCATGTAGGGGGCCAGATCTTCAAATCCTCCTTTGTCCATCATTCCCTGGACATAATCCGACAGTACCTCCCCGTAAAGCAGGTCCGGCCCTTTCCCCGATGCCATCTGGACGCTGGTCTGGGTAGAAAAATCGTCCCAATCCTCCCCCGCTTCCTCCAACGAGATATAATAGGTCTCATTTTCCCGGTTAAAATCGGACACGGCATCTTTGATCCACTTGTTGTTAAAATGATATCCCCTCATAATGACCGGAATTCTGTCAAACTCCTGTATCCGCAGACTCTCCCTGGTGCACTGCCTTCCCTTTGCCCACAGAAATTCCACGCTTCCGTCTTCCAGAATCCGCAGGTCGGAGAGTGTGCCGTACTGGAGCTCATGGGACAGCTGGTAAGAAGTATTTAAAAAGGAAAAACGCTCCTTCCTGCCCCCGTCCGCTGTCTGTACCTCCCGGAGCCCGCTGTTTCTGTCCAGGATCAGCAGTCCATCCTCTCCCGCCCCGATGCAGATGTCGCCCTTCTCCATCTGGATCTGCCTCAGTTCCGCAACCGTTCCGGTATCTCGGTCCAGTTCCCCCGCCCGGAGCCTGGAATTGATTCCCCCACCGTCGTCCAGAAGCAGGATGATCCTGCCGTCAGCCAGCTCACAGACATCCGCCACCTGCATTTCCACTTTGGTTTCATATAGGATCTCTCCCTCCCGGTTCATTTTTTCCACCAGGGAGATATCTTCCTCATAATTCCGGGTAAAACGGTAGATGCTTCCGTCCCCTGCCATATACCAGTTCCCCAGGGAATCCCCGTAGAGGAAATCCTTCTTCAAGAGCTCGCTGGTGCCATCCTCCCTCTCCAGGTAGACATCCGCCCTGGGATCGGAGAGTGCCGTCAAACCGCCTTCCTCGCTCCATGTATACTGCGTCCTGTCCATGGCCTTGAACCTGAGCACCTCTCCCTGGTAAAACTGCAGGCCCACGGTATTGCTGTATTCTTCATCGCTTTCCATAAGCCAAAGCCAGTCCATCCGGGCCTGAATGTCCGACACACCGGTGCCTGTGCCGTCCCTGGCGGCAGACTCCCTGCTTCCCCGGCTTTCCGCCGCGCTTTCATCTGCCGCGCCGGCCGGAACTTCTCCCTCTTTTCCCTTACCGCAGCCTCCTGTACAGCCCAGGGCCAGTACAAGCAGGATGATCTTTACCACGCCAAAAGCCCTCTTCATGTGTCCTTCCTCCTTTGCACCTTATTCCTATATGTTATAACATACCATACTATACCCGGGACTGCAAGAATTTGGTTTGTCCAAAGAAAACATATATGGCTGGCGGTCTTTCTCTTTAGTTTACTGCAAATTTCAGCGGCGTGCGCTGCCCTAAATTGCCCTCACAGGATATTCGGGCGTGCCCCGGAATAGCCACCCTCCGGAAACCGCGGAAAACTCAGCACCACTTTGAACAGATCCCCGTCGATCACTATCTCCATCCTGCCGTTCTGCAGTTCCACCAGACTCTTTGCTATGGACAGCCCCAGGCCGTTCCCCTCCATATGCCGGGACTTATCCCCCCTCACGAACCGTTCCTCCAGCTCCTCACCGGAGATGTCCAGGGGATATTTGGACATGTTCCGGAAAATGATCAGCACCCGCTCTTCCTTCACCTCCACGCTCAGGTATACCCTTGAGCCTTCCTGCGCGTATTTACATATATTGTTCAGCAAATTTTCGAAGATGCGCCACAGCCGCCGCCCGTCTGCCAGGATGACTGCCGCCTCCTCCGGCTGTCTGGCGATCAGCTCCAGTTCCTTTTCCCCCATCTTCTGCTGATATTCCCCCACGGCCTGGGAAAGCAGCACCCCCACCTCGCAGGGTTCCAGATTCACTTCCAGGTTCCCCGTGGTAGCCTTGGACGCCTCCATCAGATCCTCCATGAGCTTTTTCAGCCTCCTGGACTGGCGCAGAAGCACCTCCGCATATTCCCTGACTTTTCCCACATCCACGGAACCGTCTCCGTACACTTCCCCCGCACGCTCCCCGGCATCCTTTTCCGGCTCCTCCATGGCCTTCCCCGTAGTCTCACACGCCTTTCCGGAGTCCGGGCCTGTCTCCTCTGGGGAACTGCTTCTGTTCCTGCGTCCGGATTCCCTGCCACAGCCGTCAGCCTTTGTATCCTGCCTCTTTTTTCCTGTATCCACTTCCTCCCATATCAGGTCCGCATAGTTTATGATTGAAGTCAGCGGTGTCTTCAGATCATGGGACACATTGGAAATCAGCTCCGTCTTCATTCTTTCGCTCTTGGTTCTCTCCTCCACCGCTTTGGAAATTCCCAGTGCCAGGCTGTTCAGATTCTCCCCATGTTCCCGAAATGCCCCCACCATCCTGGATGTGTCCACCTGGTAATTTCCCTGCCCCTGCGCCAGGGCCCGGCTGGCCTTAAGAAGCTTCCGGAAAGCCAGGGCGATATACAGGATTACAGGCAGCAGAACCGCTTTTTCCAGGGCCCACAGCAACAAACCCTCGCTGCGGTTTACATATTTGATCACGGCAATCAGTTCCACAATGCATATGCCGGCATAGACATTCAGCGTGCTGATCACCAGGGGCAGCCCCAGAAACAGCTGCACCAGTCCCCTGCCAAAGAAACGCAGGCACCTCCACAGCCACCGCAGTACAATAAATATAATACTGTATCTCCAGCATTTCCCAATCTTCACCCGCACTGCAAAATCCATACAGTAAAAAGTCATCCAGACCACCAGAATGGTTCCCGCCCCTGTGAGTATGGCGATTACGCCCCCCGTGTTCACATTATGCAGCAGATCTATGACGAATATGCAAAAAAACAGGGCGCCCCCGCCAAAAAGGAGTGTCAGCACATCCAGGTGGATGGTGGTCAGCGCCCCCGGCACAATCCCCCTGCTGCCGTTCCGGTGGCCCGCTCCGCACATTAAAAACAGAAAACATACCAGGCACAGAAAAATACCGGCCACCGCCGCCCCTGTGATGATATATCTGTTCTCATACATCAAAGCGGCTGCATCCGCCTTAGCCTTTAAACTGTCGTCCCAGGGAAAATCCGGATCCACATAAAGCCTGGCCACATAAAGGCTGTTGTCCTGTAAAGTATGCCCGTTGACCCGGACCGGTTTGTCCCTCTCTTCATAAGTCAGGAAAACTTCCGTGGTAAGACTGGTTTCGCCGCCGTCCCAGGTACTCCAGACCACTTTCCCGCTTTCGCCCCCCTGTCCGGGATATATCAGCTCCATCCCCAGGTTTCTCTGTTGGAACATTTCCGCTGCATCCTGTATGTCCCCCTCCTCGAAAGAATTTTCCACCCGGTATGCGATGCGCGCACATTCCGGCCGCATCATATTTATCATGACAGTGTTGAGATTTTCGGTATAGGCGCCCTCCATCCCCATGTAGGCGCAGATAATGGCGGCTCCGATCCCCACCAGACTGGATGCCCCCAGCAGAAAAAAAGCCACGATCTTTGCCAACATGGAACCCGTCAGCCGATTTTTCCCCCTATTCCGCTTCTTCCTGCTCCGGGAACCTGCAGACGGACTTCCCTCGCCTTCCCATTCCCCCGTTTCTTCCCATTCCTCTGCGGATTCCCATTCCCCTGCCATTTCCTCGTACTCCATCTGTTCTTCCTTATTCCCTGCCTGCTTTTCCTTATTTCTTATTTGCCTTTCTCTGTTTTCCATCTGCCTTTCCCTGCCTCCCTCCAGCCTTTCCATGCTTCCCATCTGCCCCTCCCTGCTCTCCGTCTGCCCTTCCCTGTTTTCCATCTGCCCTTCCCTGTTTTCCATCTGCCCTTCCCTGTTTTCCATCTGCTCCTCCCTGCTTCCCGTGCGCCGTCATTCCCTGCTTCCTGCATGTTTTTCCTGTCCATTATAGGAAGCGTCCGAGACTTGGACCTTGCATGGCGTTAGTGTACCAATGTTCCCTCTGCCGATCTGTCCTTCCCGGTTTCCATGTTTCCACTCTTTCCACAAGGCTGTTTTTCTACAGTCCCCCGGCCTCTCCCCTCAGCCTGCTGACTCCCCCCGTCTCAGCGGTCTCCCTCACACTTATATCCCTGACCCCACACCACCTTGAGATACCGGGGCTCCGCCGGATTAATCTCCAGTTTCTCCCGAATATGCCTGATGTGAACCGCCACAGTATTCTCGCTGCCATAAGGCAGGTCGTTCCATATCTTCTGATAAATCTCCCGGGGTGAAAACACCTGCCCGGGATGCTTCATCAGGAGCTTGAGGATCTCATACTCCGTGGGTGTCAGGGATACTTCCTCCCCGTCAAGCAGCACCTTTTTCCGCGTGTCATCCAACTCTATGCCTCCACAGCGGAGCACTTCCTGCCTGACTTTCCCCGCCCCCAGCTGCATATATCTGCGGAGCTGGGACTTTACCCTGGCCGACACCTCCACCGGGTTAAAGGGCTTGGTGATATAATCGTCCGCCCCCACAGTCAGCCCCAGAATCTTGTCCGCATCCTCTGATTTCGCTGTCAGCAGGATCACAGGCACATTGCTTTTCTCCCGGATCTTCACCATGGCCTCAATACCGTCCATCTCCGGCATCATGATGTCCATCAGCACCAGATGAATGTCCCGCTCCTCCACAATCTTCAGCGCCTCCTTTCCTGTGTAAGCCTCAAACAGGGTGTAACTGGCATCATTTAAGTAAATTTTCAGGGCATTTACGATATCCCGTTCATCATCGCATATTAAAATGTTATACATTTTCCTTATCCTTCCTCATATAAATTGCCTGGCCATTGAGCCGCATCCGCAAAAAGGAGCGTCCTTATCCATATTTTACTAAATTATCTTTTAATAAAAAACCGGGGAAATCTTTAAGGATTCCTTAAGATTACAAAAACCTGCTGCCATAACTGCAACAGGTTTTATCATCCAGATAGATATTAATCCAGAGAAATTATTTGTGCCCTACTCCGTTTTTCTGTCCTGCTTCGTCTGTACATTCTGCCCTGTCCCGGCGCCATGCTCCGCCTTAACGTCCTGCCCTGTCCCGGCGCCATGCTCCGCCTTAACGTCCTGCCCTGCCCCGGCGCCATGCTCCGCCTTAGCGTCCTGCCCTGCCCCGGCACTATGCTCCGCCTTAACGTCCTGCCCTGCCCCGGC
>CAJTSY010000102.1:0-7860 GCA_910578995.1 uncultured Acetatifactor sp. | reverse complement strand
CGTCCTGCCCTGCCCCGGCACTATGCTCCGCCTTAACGTCCTGCCCTGCCCCGGCGCCACGCTCCGCCTTAACGTCCTGCTCCGCCTTCGTATCCTGCTCCGCATCCTTCTTCGCGGCCATTTCCCGCCGGATTTCTTCAAATGCCTCCCTGTATTTCCGCGAGGTCATATGGGGATTGGAACGAATCATGTCTTTCTGGAAGAAATCCCTGATTTTTCCCAGTCTGTTCCGGTCCGCCACATAGACAGCATACTTTGTCTTCAGATCCAGGAGCTCTTCCTTGATGCCCTCCCAGTATTCCGCAGGCCTGGACAACACCATGTTCTTTGCCGTCTCCAGTTTACTCTCAATACCGGATTTCACATCCTCGATCCGCTCGGTCATGCCCCCGGTCCATTCTTCCACGGCCGAGTTCATCCCTTCCGCCAGGGCAGCCCTGTGGTTTGTAACCTCCCGGCCTGCCAGGGCGATTACCACGTCAAGCCGCTTCTGGAGATGCACCATTTCACGCTTGACCTGCTCCATTTTCACCAGAACATTGCGGATATCGATTGCCGCCTTGAAAGAGAGGGCAAAATCCGCCGCGATCCCTACAGTCATGATAAAAGTCAATACTGTCAGAAGCTGATTCGGAATGGAGAGGCCAAATTTCTCCACGGGAACATGAACCACCTCCGTCATCAGGATTGTGAGAAAGCCCCAGGCCAACGAAGTTCCCAGGCAGACATGTCCCTGAAAATTAAATCGGTTGTTGGAATAATCCCAGTAACGAATTTTAAATAAAGCCTCCATGGTGACACCGGTGACATACTCCAGAACCGTAGCCCCCACGCAGCCTGCCAGATAAGTCAGCACAATATGATCCTGAAAAGGCATGGACACCACCAGCATCATAATGGCCCCGCTTCCATAAAGCGGCAGAAAAGGCCCTCTCATAAATCCCCGGTTGGTGAGCTTCCGCTCTTTCACCGATACATACCCGGATTCAATACACCACCCGGCAAAACAGTAGATATAAAAAAAGAACAGCCATTGTACCATCGAATAGGAATACATATTAACCTCTCATGTAAATTGAGTGAAAAATCTATAGGAATAAATTACCCTCCGTACAGTCCTGCCATGGAACAACACCGCGGGCCGTCACCGATAGACATCTGCCTCCACGGCCAGTCTGCCCTTTCTGGTCTCTCTTGGTTCCCCTGACAGCACAAATTTGCCGCTTCCCCTGGCATTCACCGTGTCCCCGGTTTTCAGCTGCTTTGAGCCGTTGTCGCAGCGGCGGCCGTTCAGGTAAACCTTTCCCGCCCGGAAGAGCTCCAGGCTTTTCTCCCTGGACAGATCATAAACCCTGGACAGCACGGCATCCGCCCTCAGGGAAGGCACATGCAGGATCACCCTGTCCGGCTTTTCCGTCAGGATCATTCCTGTCTCTTCCGTCCGGCTGCAGGCCACGTTGGTATGCTTAACCTGGCTCAGATTTTCACAGATAAACTCCGCAATGGAATCTAAGCAGAACAAACATGCCCCTTCCTCTGCCATCTTGATGTCGCCAAGGGTGCTCCTGTCGATGCCCAGATTCATCAGCGCCCCCAGGAAATCCCTGTGGGACAGATCGTCGGCAAATTTTCTCGCCAACGGGCATATTCGGATGCATGCTATGGGAAAATCCGCCTCATACCCCAGTTCTTCGGGACTGCCAAATCTTACCATCAGTCTCTCCGCCCCTTCAAATCCCCCGTTGAGACAATATCCCGCATACTTTATCCGCGCTTCCTCCTGCCAGAAAATATCCTGGTCAGCCAGTCCCAGAAATCCCGTAAAGGTATAAACGCCCTGCCGAAAACTTTTATCCGCCAGGTCGCAGAAACGGTTCCGCAGCTGCTGTATTTCCTTTTCGTCAGAATTTTTCTTATCCATTTCCAAACTCCCCGGCAACAATCCTTACATTGACAAAGGGCTGCTGTATACGGCAGCCCTTTCTAATCCGGCCCTTCTCAGGAAAAACTGATGATCGCATCCCTGGGCGCTTTGGTTTTCTCCACGCTGACCGCATGAAGCATGGGGCCTTCTCCCTTATAATCTGCCCAGTACTCCTTCGCCACAGTGGCGGTCACCTTCACCCATTCCTTCTGCTTCAGGGAATCCGCCCCCTCATACTGACAGGCATAACCCAGAAATGCCATATCTTCCGCACAACAGGTCATGGCCATCCGGCCTGGCACAAAGTATCCCTTAGGGAAATTCTCCGGCTTCAGCACCATGGCCACAAACTGCACCGTCTTCCCAACATACCGCTCCAGATGATCCATGGAATCCAGGTACCATATGCCGTATCCCTCATTATCCAACGCGATAACAGGCTGATTCAGATCGTAGGGCAGATCTTCCTCAAAGATTTCATCAATCTCCCCCTTGGCATCCTCGAAAATAACATCTGCGGAAGGATTCACCGCCTTGATGTTTCTCTTATAGGAATTCAGCTGATCCCTTACGGTATCGCAGCGGTTGAAAATGATCATCTCCGAATTCCGGATCATCTCCGCCAGGAGGGAGCGCATATTTGTGTAGTACATGGGAAAAGTGGAACCGTCAATGGTGGTGATCTGCTGTTCTATCTTCCAGTACCACGGAAGCTTTACATTCTTGAAATTCCACATCCCGTTGAACTCTATAATGATGCGTTCCGGCCTGTGCATCTTTTCCAGGCTTGTCAGATTGGCGGGGTTAAAGTCCTCTTCCCTCTCGATCAGCTCCACCTCGGTGCGGCTTTTCCTCAGAAGGACTTCGTCATATTCGTTTTCCCCCTCCTCGCAGAGTATCAGCAGGGTCTTCCCCCTTATCTGAAAATAATTCTGCGCCAATGTAAAACAGATGAACTGCGTCTTGCCGCTCTCCAGAAAACCATTGATGATATATACAGGTTTCATTCTCTCTATCCATGCCTTTCCGATTCAGACTCTCACCCTCCGGCATCCCCTGCCGCTCCAGGACTCTCAATGAGCCGCAAACAGCTCCTCCAGCTTGTCTTCCTTCAATTCCGCGCCTATCACACAATATTTTCCTGTTACCTCGGGCTTTCCTGTCCTGATATCGTGCTCTTCCGGAACATAGTCGTAATAGATCCAGGTACCGTCCTCCGCCGGAACCATTCCTTTGGCCCGCAGGATCGCTCCGTACTCCCCGCTGTCCAGGGCGGTCAGGATGCTCTCGATCCGCTCTTTCGTAAATTTCGCGGGAGATTCCTTTCCCCAGCTGGTAAACACTTCATCCGCGTGATGATGGCCGTGGTGGTCATGGCCGCACTCTCCGTCGTGATGATGATCATGACAGCATTCACCGTCGTGATGGTGATGTTCCTCGTGGTGGTCGTGGCTGCACTCTCCATCATGATGGTGATGTTCCTCGTGGTGATCGTGGCAGTCTTCCTCGTGATGGTGCTCATGACAGCACTCCCCGTCGTGATGCTCATGCTCTCCATGGTGATCCCCATCCTCCCCATGATGCTCGTGGCAACACTCCCCGTCATGACGGTGCCCCTCCTCATGGTGATGATGGTGCTCATGCTCCTCTTGGGCCTGCTCCAACAGCTCCCGCATCATGTCGTCCAATGTATCCACACCCTCAATGGTCTCCAGAACCGCCTTCCCGTCCAGTTCCGCAAGGGGAGTGGTAATAATAACCGCCTTCTCATTATGCTCCCGCACCAGTTCCACGCACTGCTTCAGCTTCTCATCGTTCACCTTGTCCGTCCGGGTCAGCAGGATCGTCCCCGCATAGGCAATCTGGTTGATAAAAAATTCGCCGAAGTTCTTGATATACATTTTGGCCTTCGCCGCATCTACCACGGCAACCGCGCTGTTCACCTTCACATCCAGGTCGGCAGCCACATTCTCCACCGCCCGCAGCACATCGGAAAGTTTCCCCACGCCCGAAGGCTCTATCAGAATCCGCTCCGGCGCATAAGTTTCTATCACTTCCTTAAGCGAGGTTCCGAAATCCCCCACAAGGGAACAGCAGATACATCCTGAATTCATTTCCTTGATCTCGATTCCCGATTCCTTCAGAAAGCCTCCGTCAATGCCGATCTCTCCGAACTCGTTTTCGATCAGCACGGTCTTGCTGCCGTCCAGCGCCTCCTTCAGCAGTTTTTTGATCAGAGTAGTTTTTCCTGCTCCCAGAAATCCGGAAAACACATCTATTTTAGTCATTTCCAATCCATCCTTTCCGGGGTCTTCCGATGCGTGGAGTCCTCCTGCTCTGTGCGTTTTGCCGTCAGAAGTCCGGATGTCCGCTCCATTGGAAATCCCATTACACTGCACTATATTTTGTACCATAATAAAACGATTGTCAATAGACTTAATCTAAAAGTTTTCTGAAAAATATGCGGTTGCCACTGTTCACGACTTCGCCGTTCACAGCGGCATGCAGTTCACCCGCGCCCGTCCAGCGCAGCCGCGATATCCTCCCTCATGGCCAGCACCGCCTCCCTGGAAGCGTCCGCATAACCTTCCCCGCCAAAGTGCGAATACTGCTCCTGCTGATAAGCCGCAATAATGCCCCGGGAGGAATTAATGATGGCTCCCAGGCCGTCCTCATTAAAGAAATGCACCAGATCCGCACCTTTTCCGCCCTGGGCGCCGTAACCGGGAACCAGAATGAAGGTATTCGGCATAAGTTTCCGCAGGATCCTGCCCTGTTCCGGATATGTGGCGCCGACCACTGCGCCCACATAGCTGTAGCTCCCTTCCGACGGCATACACTGCTCTCCCCAGGCCGCCACCTGCCTGCCTACGATCTCATACAGGGGTCTGTCTTCCCCGCCTTCCTCCGCTGTTCCTTTTACCAGGCGGTCCTGAAGTTCCCCGCTGCTGGGATTGGAGGTCTTGACCAACACGAAAATACCCTTCTTTTCCTCACTGCACACCTTCAGGAAAGGCTTCACGCCGTCGCTGCCCAGATAGGGGTTCACCGTGGCAAAATCTTCGTCAAGGCCATAATAAGACCTGCCGCCCACCTGCACTTTCCCCAGGTGCCCCACCGCATAGGCCTCGGAAGTGGAACCTATATCCCCCCGCTTCACATCCCCGATGACCACCAGGTCTTTCTGCTTGCAGTACTCCACTGTCTTTTTGAAGGCTGTCAGTCCCGGAATGCCGAACTGCTCATACATGGCGATCTGGGGCTTCACTGCCGGCACCAGGTCGCAGACGGCATCCACGATTCCCCTGTTAAACTGCCATATGGCCTCTGCCGCCCCCTCCAGGGTCTCTCCGAATTCCGAAAATGCCGCCTTTTGGATATGCTCCGGCACATATTTCATCATGGGATCCAGTCCCACCACAATGGGTGCATTGGTTTTTCGAATCTTTGATATCAGTTTGTTGATCATACTTCAAACCCTCCTGTCACTTTTTCCGACCTGCCGGGTGTTCCCGGCAGGCCTACCCTATTATATTACTCTTTCTCCGTTTCTCAGACTGCTCCCGCTCATGGAGCACCCGGCGAAACCATTCTGAACTTAAGCAGTTTCCATATTGTAAAAATTCACCATGGCGATAACCATAAAAATAACCGTGAACAGCGCCAGGAACACATCCGTCAGCACAAAGGCCTGCATCACGCCGCCCGCAGCCATCCCAAGTGCGCCTCCCGCCACCGCGGCCATCACCGCCATCCCCTGGAACAGCATCTGCAGCAGCTGTTTCCCCGTTCTGCCCAGAGTACTGCCGCAGGCCGCTTCCGCCACCGCATAGGCATAAAGCTTATTTGCGGACAGGATCACATAAAACACAACGGAAAGCAGGACGGCCCCGGGCTTCATGCCCATGACAACAGCCCCCGGCATGGTGATCAGGCAGCCGTTGATCAGATCCCGCAGATGACTCATGGCCGTGGCGTTTATCATTTTACGGAAAACCGTATCCGGGATCAGATAGGTGTACGGGGACAACAGTTCCTTTGCCCATTTCCCGTTCATTGCCGTAAAAATAAAGATAACATACGCCGACAAAACAGGAACCGCCAGGGGCGAATAAGGCTCCAACGCCCCGAAACCGCCCTCATGCACATAAAAAGCGGCAAGTCCCACACCGCCCAGAACCGCCGCCACGGTGCTGCCGTCAAATATAAAGTACCTGCTCTTCCTGTACTCCAGGAGCTGTCTGTAAAACAGCGCCCTTGCCCCCCAGCCCCGCCATCTGACATGCGCCCTGCCGAACTTTTCCTTCCTGCCCAGGCGTCTCTGAGTATTTCCCTGCCTGCGGCTTTCTACCACCTCCTCGTAGTCTTCTGCGAACTTCATGGCATCCTCATAGAACTCTCCGGTACATTTCATCCTCCGGGCCGCAGCCGCCAACAGGGCAAACAGCACCGCATAACAGCAGCTTCCTGCCACATTTACAGGGGTGGGACCCAGGAAGAGCAGATGCAGCACCGCCACATACCACCCCACCACCGGCGCCATCTGAACCATGTCGCTGTGAAGGTACTCCGCCACGGTCTCCACGGAAAATCCCCCTCTCAGATAAGCGCCAATCCCCATAACCACCAGAATCCCCGCCAGACCGTAGGCCGCCTTCACCACCAGGCCCCGCTGCTTTTCCCCAATTCTCCCTGAACCATACAGCAGAAGCATGAGACAGGCCTCCAGCACGTTTTCCAGTATGATGGAGAAGAAAAAATATACCGCCAGTTTCCACCCCTCCACATGGAACAATACTTTCCCGCACACCGCCACAAACAAATTTAACAGGATCTGTGCTGTCAGCGTCTTCAGATGGGCATACAGCAGGATCAGTTTGGGGCTGAGCGGAGACGGAAACAGAAAATGCACGTCACAGTTCCGGTACACCAGTCCCTTCCTCCTGGAATAGGCAACCAGGTTGGCCGGAAGAGACCAGATGGCAAATACCGTCAGCACAGTCACCAGTCCACCGGGAGAATCCGCCCCCAGTGCCTCCACCGTCATCTGAAGGGCTCTGGGAACAGCAATGAAATAAAAGAAAACAAGTGCCAGCCACACATAGGTGACAGGCCTGCCCATGGCTTTCCTGACCCTGTTACGGAAACTTTTCCTGTAGAGATATCCCAGTGCGTCCATCTTCTCACTCCCTGCCTTTCCGGATTCCTACGCCCCCGCGTCATCCGCTTCCGCCCTTCCGGCACATCCGCTTCCACCGATGCGCCACCATCCTCTTCCCTCCGATCCCGCATCATCCGTTTCCCTCTGCTGCGCCATCATCCGTTTCCCTCTGCCCTGAGCCGTAAGGATCCGTCCGGCCCGTAACGGAAAAATACAGTTCCTCCAGATCCTCGCTGGCCACTGTCTCCCTGGGATAAGTCCCCACAATATGCCCCTGATTCATCACAAAAGTCACATCCCACAGTTCCTTCACCATCTCCAGCATATGGGTGCTGATCAGGATCGTGCATCCCCGGCCTCTCAGATCCAGAATCACCGATTTCAGTTCTTTGATGGCCCCGGGGTCAAGACCCACCATGGGCTCATCCAACAGAATCACCCGGGGCCTGATGACCAGGGCACAGCATATGCTTACTTTCTGCATCATACCCTTGGACAGTTCGCTGCCCAGTTTATCCTGTTTATCCGTCAGTTCAAACCGTCCCAACAGGCTTTCCACCTCTTCCTCCCCGGCTTCCACCTGATAAGCCCTGGTGATGAACTCCATATGCTCCCTCACCGTCAGGGCATCATACATGTAAGGAAGCTCCGGCACATAGGCAAAGCACTTCTTCGCCCTCACCGTCTGCGCATCATATCCTTCTATACGGATCGTCCCCTTGTGCCGCTGTTATACTTTGATGACTTTTACCCCTCTTTACCCCATTTACCCCAC
>CAJTSY010000101.1:4773-14391 GCA_910578995.1 uncultured Acetatifactor sp. | reverse complement strand
CAATACCGCACTCCATTCCGTCAGCTGAGCGGAGTTATAGATGAAAAAGCGTATCTTTTTCCCGTACTCCTCGGCGAAATGCTCCTGCCGACACCGGTCTCTATTTCAATAGTAAGGTTGTAGCCATTGGCTCGCCCCTCCAACTGATCCGACGGTCTGATCTGATGGATACGCTGGACTTTATTCAGCTGTTCCAATATTTGCCGGTCAGAAAACTCCGGCACGATTCGCTGATTGCTAAAGCCAGTGAAATCCCGTTCTTCATTGATGCCGATTTGATAATTGCCGCTGCCTCTGTCCATCCTATAGGCGGGAGTCAGATACGGCTGACCGGCAAAGACATCGACAACGGCTTTGGCGGCATCAGCCTGGAATTTTTGATGTCTGTACTGTATTTTCATGACTCCTCGCCTGTTTCTTCAGCAATCCACTCCCTCAGTTTTTCCTGAAGTTCTTTTTTATCCGGCAGATACAGCTCGTATTTAGAGGCGTAAATATTTGAATCTTTCGGCAATGTTAATTCGACAACTGAGGTAAAAGCACCTGCCTGTTTTTGTTGCGGGGAGATTTTCAAATTGGGGAAACACTGTTTCCCCAATTTGATCGTTGGCATAGATCACATAAAACCGGCGCATCAGTTTCAAATTATCCACCGAAAAACCTTTGCCAAATTGGGCGGTCAAATACGCAGAAAGTTCCTGCAAAATTTGTTTACCATAGGCGGCACGATTTTTTCCGTTCTGTTCTTCCTCTACAATCATTCTGCCAATCTCAAAGTAGGCATAGACCATGGAGAAATTTACCGCCGTTTTGGCATTCCTTCTGTGCACCTGTTTATTCAGATGCTTTTCTCTGCGAACTTTCACTTGTAACGCCGCAATCTGCTTTTGCAGTTCCTGCTGCGCTTGTCCCGTTCTACTGCCGCCTTCAGCGTCTCCCCAACAATCTGCCGGACAAAGTTCTCATACTCTTTATTCCACTAGCACATAATTTGTATTTCTTGACGCACCTTTTTTACGGATAAGACCATCCTCCACCATATGCCTAAGAATAACCTGTGCTCTTCTTTTCTTTATATTCAAAGCTTCCATCAGTTGGGCCGATGTAATGCTTCCATTAACAATAATATAATCCATTATTTGAATTTCTTGCGCAGTCAAATCTCGTTTAGGAGCACTTTTCGCGCATTTTGCGTGCACTTTTCCGTTTTCATGCATTTTGAGCGCACTCTCCGGCTCAAGCCCGGCACCACCTTGTGCCGTACCAGCAGCTCTATAAAGATTTATCCGCAGCGCAATCTCCATATCAACAAACTCCGGCTCAGGAAGTCCGTACTCTTTCATTTCCCGAAGCAGCCTTGGAATACCTGTGCCCCATCCTTCAATCAGGTTCATATAGGAAAACGCATGAGCCAACGCCCTGTTTCTGATCTGAGAATAGCCTTCTTTCATTCTGCTGATGGTCACTCCCGGCATCAACCCCCCGGTGAAGTGATTTCGAGGCGGTCATCGTAGTCCGGCTACTTCCTATCCCCCTATTCCCCCGCGGAAAAGACTCCCATTGTTTTGAGGGGAATCTTCTTTGCGGATTTCTGGCTTTCAGGACAAATTGCTCTGTTTAACCAAAAAAGCAGTGATTACCATGTGATTTTGGAGAGCTGCGGTTACAGTAATGACCTGAAGGATTTTGCACGGCTGACCAGCGTCCAGGTGGGGGCAGGGAAGGAACCGGACATTCTCTGCGAAGATAACCTGCTGCAGGAGTATCTGATCGGAATACCGGATAAGGAAGCCCTGAAAGTACTGAATCCTTATATGACGGCATCCGGCATCCGCGAAGAGGATTATTTTCCGCTGGTATTTTCCTCCTGGCGCCAGGGGGAAAACATCTTACAACGGCAATAAAAGTGCGGAAGAGGTAAGCCGGGTGATTAACAACCGGGTTCGGCTGTATCTGAATGAGCAGAAATAAGCAGGGATTTCATTATGAATCCCGTCCGATGGCCTGCCGCACCAACTGCCAGGCTATGCTGCCTTCCCGAAGCTTGTCCAGGGCGTCCTCGTACCTTACCCAGGCAGCAGAATCCACCTCTCCGGACAGCCGGAAATCTACCTTTTTCACCGTGGCTCTGTATCCCAGCATGAGCATTCCCTTTTTCTCGTAAGGGTAGCTTTTTATGTACTCCAACTTCACCACATCCTGGCCGATTTCTTCCTGAATCTCCCTGACGGCAGCCTCCTCTGCGGATTCCCCAGGCTTCATAATGCCGGCTACACAGACATGATTTGAGGTTGAGACGTAGCCCTGTCTGATCAGGGCCACCTCCCGCTGCTCATTCACCACCACGCAGATGACGGATGTGGTGAACATGTCCCACAGGGGAACACTGCACTGTTCGCAGAAGGGAATCAGCCCTTCGTCGCCGATTTCTTTCTGAATGAGTTTACTCCCGCAATGGGGGCAGTATGTAAAATGCATTGAGACATCCTCCTGTTTCGTTTTATAAGCGGGTTTTCGTCCTATTCCAGTTCCTGCGCGCGCAGCACCGCCCCAAGCCAGACCATGCTTCCAAATTCTAGCGTAATCGGCAGAGAATGCCTGCCGATGGTTCCCATGCCTGCCGCCTGGACGACGTGCTTCACGAAAACGCAATATCGTACCTTGTCCCATGGTGGAACAGCACCCCTTCCGTAAGCCGGATACGCAGGAGGCAGGTATTGGGATCATCTTCATTGGTGTGCCCGTTGTCATACCACTCCGCGAAAACCACCCTCACTCTGGACATGATTTCCTCATTACATTCCGCCTTCACATGCCCCAGGTTTTCCCCGATGCCACGGGCGGTAAACCAATCGCCGCAGAGGGCAACCTCAGGCTCCTTTTCAATCTGCCTTATTTTATTGGACAGAGCGTAAGTGACGATATAAAATGCGCCGTCCTCATAATAGCCGTTTACGGTTCGCACATGGGGCTTCCCTTCCTCCACTGTAGCCAGGGCCAGCAGATTATCGCAGCCGAATCTTTCCTCCATGATCTGCGCTGTTTCTTTGGTTAATTTTTCTCCCATTTTTCTTTCCTCCATTCCAGTACCGTCTCTGCACTACGGTGCCCTTATAAGGCACCTTCGTTCCAAGACTGTTATAAAATTTCCTATTGACATTTCATAGCCGGACTATTCCAGTTCCGCAGAAAGCCTCTCCAGTACCAACAACGGCAGAGGATTTCCGGCCGCATAATGATGCGTCCGCAAATCCTCCGCTTACGGATGATTCCCCGTCCTATAGCACCACCCGGCAATCTCGGAGACCAGTTCCGCCGGAACCGGCCTGCTGTAGGGAAGCTGAATCGTCCCCTTACTGGTCTTGTAATCCTTCAGGCGTTCGGAAAATTCCCGGACGGCCTCCGGCCCCGGATACAGGCCCACATGCTTTTTAAACCCGGCAAACTGGATGATATTATGCCCCTTCCAAAAAGTCGGCATGCTCCATGAGATCCGTTCCTCCACCTCCGGCAGCGCCGCGCAGATGGCTTTCCTGATTTCCTTCAGATATTCCCGTACCTCTTCCGGCTGTGCCCCAATGTATTCATCCACCGTTTCCGGCGCTTTCCCGCAGTAATGGCTCTGCTCCTGCCTCTTAAAACTGCGCCCGCACTTCGGACATGTCCACATTCTCCATCCCTCCTGTCTCAATTCCGTATCCCGGCCGTCACCAGACCCCTGTCCCCGGCGGCTTTCCTGTCCGGGAACGAATATCTCTATTATAAAAATGCGCCCCCGTCACAGCAGATAATGATTTTCCTCTCATTTTATCCCCCATGCTACATGCTATAGAAAGCAAGGGCGGCTCCCCATAGCTGAACGCGGCGCCCCTCAGTGCAGGGTCACGATCCACTTTCCATCCTCAATTATATATTGAAATTCCGTTAACTCCTGGCTGTCCATAACCTTTATCAGATCTTCCATATCGCCCGCCAAAGCATAAGAGGAAAGTCTGTCTCTGTGGGCCCATTCCACGCTGCCCTCCTGGGAAGCACACAGATCCCCCTCGAACTGGTCTGCCCGGAACAGGAATATGATGTACCTCCCGCCCTCTATGGGAAACTGCTTGACACCGCAGAGCCTGGGGTTTCGAATGGTCAGCCCCGTCTCTTCCTTCATTTCCCGGATAACTGACTCCACGATGGATTCCCCCGGCTCCACATGCCCGCCGGGAAAGACATAGCCGGGCCAGTCCCTTTTGGTCCGGTTCTGCAGCAGAATCTCATTTCCCCTGCATATCATGCATAATGCGGTCAGTTCCACTCTCTCCGTTCTGTCCATGTTTCTCCTTCCGCAGCTGCCCTGTTTATCTCCCAATTTGTCTATTGGGGGATTGTCGGAAAATAACTGCTGCAATTTCCTTCCGATTACAAGGTTCGCGAAGCGGTTTCTGTAGTCTGTAACCACTTCCTTAATCCCTGTTCAAAAGCGTGTTGGCTATCCTTCCTCCACCTTCACGATATAACACTCGTCCTGGCAGCAGCGGCCTGCATTTTTTACCAATAATGGAAACTCATCATATTCCTTCATACCATTTGCCTTCAGAACCTGCCCGATATTCTGCCGCTCCGGCGGGGTAACTCTCTGGCACACCCACCGGTAGCTCCATTCCTTTCCAATCCTGTACTGGTTCTTTTGAATAAAATCCGACAGGATGCATGGCGCCTCATAGCTTTTTACGGTTTCCGGAATTTCAATCTCGTATTCCCGGCGCTCCTCGTCATAGTACAGGTATCCCACAGTCTTTCCATTATAATAGGCATTTTTAATTGCATATTTCAACATACCGCTCCCACCTCGCCCAAAGCATCTCCCATATTTTCTTCAAATGCACTTCCGGCAGGACTTCCCCAAGCCCTCTCAGCAGCATTTCTTCATGCTCTGCTTTCAAAGCCCCTGAAAAAAGCTTTCTTCCCCCGGGAATCAGGCCCAGGTTATATTCCAGTGACTTCGACCCGATAAAATTGTTGACTGCCCTGTCTTCCAACACATCAAATTTCCGCACACTTTCCAGATTATCATAGCATGAAAACAAGAACGATAATCCATGGTCAAACAGCGGCGCAGGACGTGGTTCTTCGTTTTCATCCAGAAGTATTTCTATATTAGCCCCATGTCTGTCCCGGTTGCAAATCAGAAAATCCACTACAAGCATTCGATACACATACTGCTCCCACCCGTATCTTTTTGCAAAATCAAGAGGACTTTCCTGTTCCTCCCGATACAGTTCATAATAAACATCAAAAGGAATTTTCTTTTCATTTTCCTTTCTAAAATTAACGGATTTCGTAATATACCCTCTATGCTCCTGTCCGTCAATAACAAGCCTTGCGTAGATAAGCTGATAGGCCAAATGCGGAATTTCCAATACCTCCAACAGTCTTGAAACAATCAATTCATTTACACACTCATGTCCAAAAATACCGCGGTAGCTGTCATAATTTGACAGCTTATAATAAAACCGAATGCCATTCTTTTCCTCGTATGCCTTCAAGAAACAGCCGGGAGTCCCTACTGACAGCTTTTTATCTGTCCAGTCCAGATACCGTAAATCCTGGAGTTCTGTTATAAAATCTTCCACTGCCACACCTCCTGAAACCAGGGAAAGTATTTTCCCTGTCAAAACAACCGCTTCGACTGCAAAGCAGCCTAATAAGCTGCCTGGGATTGTTCGTGCAAAATGTACACGAAACCACCTTGCGGCGGCACCGAATGAACAGCAGCTTTCCCCGCACTCTACGGGAAGCAGGGCACCAGCTCCAGCCCCTCGTCCTCCGGCAGCCCGAACAGCAGGTTCATATTCTGCACGGCCTGCCCGGCGGCGCCCTTCACCAGGTTGTCCAGGGCCCCCATCATGATGACGCGGCCTGTCCTCTCATCGATCACAAAGTTAATATCCACATAATTTGAGCCCTCCACCCACTTGGTCTCAGGGCAGATTCCCTTATCCAGAACCCGCACAAATCTCTCATCTGCGTAATATTTGTCATATACGGCGCGGATTTCCTCCCACGACAGCAGTGTGCCGTCTATATTCCTCTTCAGCTTCGCATACTCCGTCACCAGAATACCCCGGTTCATGGGCACCAGGTGGGGCGTAAAATTAATCACCACTTCACAGTTCCCCGCATAGGAAAGCTGCTCCTCTATCTCCGGGGTGTGCCGGTGGGATGCCACGCCGTAGGCCTTGATGTTCTCGTTGACCTCACAGAACAGGTTGGGCACCTTTGCCCCCCGCCCCGCCCCGGAGGTTCCCGATTTTGCATCCACAATGAGGGTATCCACGTCGATGACCCCTTCTTTCACCAGGGGGTATGCCGTCAAAATAGAACAGGTGGTATAGCAGCCCGGATTTGCCACCAGTCTGGTCTGCGCCGTAATCTGACTCCGGTTCACCTCGCACAGGCCATACACTGCCTCCGCAATGAACTGGGGGGACTTATGTTCAATCCCATACCATTTTTCATAAACATTCACATCTTTTATACGGTAATCCGCTGATAAATCAACGATCTTTACTTTAGACAGAATCTCCTCCGTCAGAAGGCCCGCCAGAAACCCCTGGGGGGTAGCAGTGAAAATCACGTCCACCTGCTCCGCCAGTTCCGCCAGATTGTCATCCTTACACACATCCTCCACGATGCGGAACATGTTCTGATATACCTGGTAATATTTTTTATCAATATAGCTGCGGGAGCCGTACCAGACGATTCCAACCTCCCTGTGGTTTGCCAGAATCCTGACAAGTTCTCCCCCCGCGTAGCCTGTTGCCCCTATAATTCCTGCTTTTATCATATTTTCCTCCTTATTTCCGACCATATGCATGCCGGCTTTCCCTATTCCGATCTCCGCTTGATTCCCGCCGCTCCGCTTCCGGCCTCCGCTTGGTTCCCACAACTCCTTTTCACTGTCCCGATCTCCGCTTGATTCCCGCCGCTCCGCTTCCGGCCTCCGCTTGGTTCCCACAACTCCTTTTCACTGTCCCGATCTCCGCTTGATTCCCGCCGCTCCGCTTCCGGCCTCCGCTTAATTCCCACAGCTCCTTTTCCCTGTCCGGTCCAACCGGATTCTGCAAGCCCTCTGTTAGTATAACATACTCTGCATAAATGTCCACAGTTTTGTATACCTCAGAACAAGCCCCCATAATACGCCTTGTATCTTATATGAGGCACTCATATAAAAACATTTCATTCTGATTTCCTACAGCAGGTTCTTTTTGAAAAGAAGAATAGACGATAACAGTCTTAAATCCCATTTCCTTTAAATACGGTTCCATCTCACCAAACTTATAAAGGTGTGTTTTTCTGTATTCGTTATCATTTGGATATATGTTAGCTACTGTATCAACTGCAAAGACAAATTTTCCTCCGGGAACCAGCATCCCTTTTAATTTCTTTAAAATTTTCCTGCACACATCCATGTCGGTAAATAACGATACCGAACCAGAAGGAATAAAAATATAATCATACCGCTCTGTCGAGGAATACTCCAAAAGGTCTGCTTGAACAACCTTTGCATCAGGAGCTTTTTGCTTTAGTTTTTCCAACATCTCACTGGATAAATCCATACCACAAATATCAAATCCACGTTCCATAAATGGAATAAGAAAGCGTCCGCTGCCACATAAAGGTTCTAAAATTTTCTTACCTTTTTCTGCATAAGACAGGTAAAAATCCAATTCATCCTGAGGGGCTTTTTCATGTAATATCTCATACATCTCGGCACATAAACTACCATAATAATTTTTCCTGTTTTCCATAGCGTATCACCTTGTCCCTTTCTCTTTATTGGCACATAAAATTTCCTTTGCTGTTCCTGACTTTCTAAATTTGCCATGCTGTCCACCAGAAAAATTATAACACACAAATCAAAATAAAAAGATAAGGAAATGGGATTGGGCAGAAAAAACAGGGGCTTTCCCCACAGCCCCTGCAACATCCGTCTTATTTACTGTACAGCCAGTTCCGAATACCCCATCAGGCTCTCATCCACGGCCCTGGCCGCCTCTCTGCCTTCCCTGATGGCCCATACCACCAGGGACTGGCCCCGGTGCATATCCCCGGCCACAAACACATTCTCACGGCTGGCGGCATACTTTCCCGGCTCCGTCTTCACATTGGTACGTCCGTCCAGTTCCACCCCGAAAGTCTCCGCCGCATAGCCCTGGGCCCCCAGGAATCCCGCTGCAATGAGGACGATATCCGCGTCAATGGTCTGCTCACTGCCCTCAATCTCCTTCGCCGCCATCCGTCCTGTGCCCTGATCTTTCTCCCAGGCAAGCCCCACGGTCTTTACGGCCTTCAGTTTTCCCTCCCCATCCTTCACAAACTCCTTCACCGTGGTTTCATAGATCCGCGGGTCATGGCCGTACACCGCAATGGCCTCCTCCTGGCCGTAATCTGTCTTGCAGATCCTGGGCCACTCCGGCCAGGGATTATTCTCCGCCCGCCGGTCCGGAGCCTTGGGCATCATCTCGATCTGGACCACGCTCCCGGCCCCGTGCCGGATAGCGGTTCCCACACAGTCATTTCCGGTGTCCCCGCCCCCGATGATGACCACATTCTTCCCCTTGGTATCTACATATCTACGGTCCGCAAAACCGGAATCCAACAGGCTCCTGGTATTGGCCTTCAGGAAATCCACCGCGAAATAAATCCCCTGGGCATCCCTCCCGGGCACCTTGATATCCCTGGGTTCGGAAGCGCCGCAGGCCAAAACCACACGGTCAAAATCCCGCAGCAGCTGTTCCCCCTTCATACCCTTCCCCACATCCACCCCTGTGACAAAGGTAACCCCCTCTTCCTCCATGACCCTGCGTTTCCGCTCCACAATCTCCTTCTCCAGCTTCATATTCGGAATTCCGTACATCAGCAATCCCCCGATACGGTCAGAACGCTCGAATACCGTCACCGAATGTCCCCTTTTGTTCAGCTGGTCCGCCGCCGCCAGTCCGGAAGGGCCGCTCCCCACAATGGCCACCCGCTTCCCGGTGCGCACCTTGGGCGGCACAGCCCGCGCATACCCCTGCTCATAAGCATTCTCAATAATGGCATACTCATTCTCCTTAGTCGCCACCGGATCCCCGTTCAACCCGCAGGTACAAGCCGCCTCACAGAGGGCCGGACACACCCTTGACGTAAATTCCGGAAAATTATTCGTCTTCTTCAGCCTGTTATAAGCCTGCTCCCAGTTGCCCGTATACACCAGATCATTCCACTCCGGAACCAGATTATGCAGAGGGCACCCGCTGGCCATCCCGCAGATCATCATCCCCGACTGACAGAAAGGCACCCCGCATTCCATACACCGGGCCCCCTGCCTCTGCTGTTCCTTCCTCGCCAGATGCTCATGAAACTCCCTAAAATGCCGGATCCGCTCCTTCGGCGCCTCCGCCTTACTCACTTCCCTCTCATATTCCATAAAACCTGTAGGTTTACCCATTTTCTCACTCCTTCTTCACTCCGCTTCCACCCGCACATACCTTCCATGCATCACATAAGTCCAACACCGCCGCGGCATTTTAAGACACATTCCCTATACGTACCTTCCGCGCATCACATATATCCTCCGCCGCCCCT
>CAJTSY010000101.1:2639-4673 GCA_910578995.1 uncultured Acetatifactor sp. | reverse complement strand
TTTGCCATCCCTTAAGCCATCCTTTTCGCCGTATCATCCCTTCCTCGTATTCGCATAAAACGCCTCAATCTGGGCCTGCTCCGCACTCAGCCCCTTCTCCTCCATCTGAACGATGGTTTTCAACACCCTGGCATAGTCATAAGGTATGATCTTCTTGAATTTCGGCAGGTATTCCTCAAAATGCTCCAGGATTTTCTTCCCCTTGGCCGATCCGGTGAGAACCACATGTTCCTGGATCATGCTCTTTAGTTCCAGTATGTCATATTTCGAGGTAATCTCCCCTGACGAAACCATCTCCTTATTCAGTCGCCTGTACAGGTCACTGCCCTCATCCAGCACATAGGCGATACCGCCGCTCATTCCCGCCGCAAAGTTCTTCCCGGTGGGGCCAAGCACCACCACCCGGCCTCCTGTCATGTATTCGCATCCATGGTCTCCCACGCCCTCCACCACCGCGTTGGCGCCGGAATTTCTCACGCAGAACCGTTCTCCCGCCACGCCGCATATATAGGCTTTTCCGCTCGTCGCGCCGTACAGGGCCACATTGCCCACGATGATGTTCTCGGATGCTTCAAAGCCGCTTCCCCTGGGAGGATACAGGATCAGTTTTCCGCCGGAGAGGCCTTTTCCGAAATAATCGTTGCTCTCCCCCTCCAGTTCCAGGGTCAGTCCCTTTGGGATGAACGCGCCGAAGGACTGTCCCCCCGCCCCCCGGCAGAGCACCTGGTAGGAGTCCTCCTGGGCCCCATCCCCCAGTTTCCGGGTGATCTCGCTTCCCAAAATGGTTCCGAAGGCCCGGTCCGTGTTGGACACGTTTACCTCCATCCTCTTTTTCTGTCCGGCGGCGACGGCTTTTCCCAGCCGTTTCAGCAGGACCTTCTCATCCAGGGTCTTTTCCAGTTCAAAGTTGAAGACCTGTTCCGGGTCAAAGATAACCTTCTCCCCTGACCCCTCATAGGGATTGGCCAGAATCCGGGACAGGTCCACCCTGGCCTGCCGTCCGGCAAGCCCTTCCCGCCTTTTCAAAAGATCCGTCCGCCCCACCAGTTCGTCCACGCTGCGCACCCCTAGCGCCGCCATATATTCCCGCAGCTCCTGTGCGATAAATTTCATGAAATTTTCCACATATTCCGGTTTTCCCCTGAAATTTTTCCTCAGTTCAGGGTTCTGGGTGGCCACCCCCACAGGACAGGTATCCAGGTTGCAGACCCGCATCATGACGCAGCCCAGGGTCACAAGGGGCGCCGTGGCAAACCCGAATTCCTCCGCGCCCAGAATGGCGGCTATGGCCACGTCCCGGCCGGTCATCAGTTTACCGTCTGTCTCTATACGGACTTTCCCCCTCAGGCCGTTCATGATCAGGGTCTGATGGGTCTCCGCCAGGCCCAGTTCCCAGGGCAGTCCCGCATTGTGGATGGAACTTCCCGGAGCCGCGCCGGTTCCCCCGTCGTAACCGGACACCAATATCACCTGGGCTCCCGCCTTGGCCACGCCTGCCGCCACGGTTCCGACCCCTGCTTCCGATACCAGTTTCACGGAAATACGCGCATCTTTATTGGCATTTTTCAAATCAAAAATCAGCTGGGCCAGGTCTTCTATGGAATAAATGTCATGGTGGGGCGGCGGGGAAATCAGGGACACCCCCGGAGTGGAATGCCTTGTTTTCGCGATCCAGGGGTACACCTTCCTCCCCGGAAGATGACCGCCCTCACCGGGTTTCGCCCCCTGGGCCATCTTGATCTGGATCTCTTTGGCGCTTACCAGATAACGGCTTGTGACGCCGAACCGCCCGCTTGCCACCTGCTTGATGGCGGAACAGCGGTCCATCCCATCCGGCCCGGGGGTAAGGCGTTCGAGTTCCTCCCCGCCCTCGCCGGAATTGCTCTTCCCGTGCAGTCTGTTCATGGCTATGGCCAGTGTCTCATGAGCCTCCTTGGAAATGGATCCATAGGACATGGCTCCGGTCTTAAACCGGGTGACAATGGATTCCACCGGCTCCACCTCCTCCAGGGGAAGGGGCTTCTCCGCATACCG
>CAJTSY010000101.1:0-2539 GCA_910578995.1 uncultured Acetatifactor sp. | reverse complement strand
TTTTCCAGATCTTTCAGGGTGATCCCGCCCACCCTGCACACGGTATTGCTGAAATACCGGCTGATCACCTCCGGATCGATGCCGATGGCCTCGAAAATCCTGGAACCCTGATAGGACTGAATGGTGCTGATGCCCATTTTGGAAGCAATCTTCACTATGCCATGAAGCACTGCATTGTTGTAGTCATTTACGGCCGCATAATAATCCTTATCAAGCATGTGCTCATCGATCAGTTCCCGGATAGTCTCCTGGGCCAGGTAAGGGTTCACCGCGCAGGCACCATAGCCCAGAAGAGTGGCGAAATGATGCACTTCCCTGGGTTCGCCGGACTCCAGGATCAGGGACACCCTGGTCCGCTTCTTGGTCCGCACCAGGTACTGGTTCAGGGCCGATACCGCCAACAGGGAAGGAATGGGCACATGGTTCTCGTCCACTCCCCTGTCCGACAGGATCAATATATTCACGCCATCCCGGTAAGCCCTGTCCGCCTCCACAAACAGCCTGTCGACGGCCCGCTCCAGACTGGTATTTTTATAATAAAGGATGGAAACGACTTCCGCCCGGAAGCCCTCCGCCCTTCTGTTTTTGATTTTCAGCAGATCCGTGTTGGTGAGGATGGGATTGTTCACCCGCAGTACATTGCAGTTTCCGGGGTTCTCCTGCAGGACATTGCCCTCGGTACCAATGTACACTGTTGTGGAAGTCACAATCTCCTCCCGTATGGCATCGATGGGCGGATTGGTCACCTGAGCGAAAAGCTGTTTAAAATAGTGGAACAAGGGCTGAGGGGTCCTGCTGAGAACCGGCAGGGGTACGTCCACCCCCATGGCGGCGATGGCTTCCGCCCCGTTCTTCGCCATAGGCAGGATACTGCTTTTCACCTCATCATAAGTGTAGCCGAAAGCCTTCTGCATCCTCTGCCTTTCCTCCCCGGTATATTCCGGCACACGGGTATTTGGTATGGGAAGATCCTTTAAAAATACAAGGTTACTGTCAAGCCACTCCCCATAGGGCTGTCTTGATGCATATTTTTCCTTCAGCTCCTCGTCGGAAACCACCTTGCCCTGAACGGTGTCCACCAACAGCATCCTGCCCGGGCGGAGCCGCTCCTTTTTCCGTATCTTCTCCGGCGGAATCTCCAACACCCCCACCTCGGAAGACAGGATCAATGTATCTTCATCCGTAATCATATACCTGGAAGGACGCAGGCCGTTTCTGTCAAGCACCGCCCCCATAATGTCCCCGTCGGAAAACAGGATGGACGCAGGCCCGTCCCAGGGCTCCATCATGGTGGCATAATACTGGTAGAAATCTCTCCTGCTCTGGGACATGGCCCTATCGTTCACCCAGGGCTCCGGAATGGTGATCATCACCGCCAGGGGCAGATCCATGCCGCTCATCATCAGGAATTCCAATGTATTATCCAACATGGCGGAATCGGATCCGGTCTTGCTGATAGCAGGCAGTACCTTGTGCATCTGCCCCTTCAGATACTCCGACTCCATGTTCTCCTCCCTGGCCAGCATCTTGTCCGCGTTGCCCCGGATGGTATTGATCTCACCGTTATGTACCATGAGCCGGTTGGGATGGGCCCTCTCCCAGCTGGGATTGGTGTTTGTGGAAAAGCGGGAATGCACCATGGCAATGGCGGATTCGAAATCCGCGCTCTGCAGATCCGCATAAAAAGTGCGTAACTGCCCCACCAGAAACATCCCCTTGTACACGATGGTCCTGCTGGAAAAAGAGACTACATATGTATCTTCGGAAGACTGTTCGAACAGGCGCCTGGCAATATACAGCCTGCGGTCAAACTCCAGCCCCTTCTTCACATCAGCGGGTTTCCTCACAAACCCCTGCATGATAGCAGGCATGCACTCCACCGCCTTGTGGCCCAGAACCTCCGGAAAGGTGGGAACCTCCCTCCACCCCAGGAATTCCAGTCCCTCCTTCTCCACGATGATCTCGAACATCTTCTTGGCCTGGTTCCGCCGCAGTTCCTCCTGGGGGAAAAATACGAAAGCAACGCCGTATTCCCTCTCCCCGCCCAGATTTATCCCCAGGGGTCTGCTCACCCTCTCAAAAAACCTGTGGGGAATCTGGGTCAGAATGCCCACGCCGTCCCCGGTCTTCCCCTCCGCGTCCTTCCCTGCCCTGTGCTCCAGATTCTCCACGATCTTCAGGGCGTTCTCCACCGTGGCCCGGCTTTTCTCCCCCTTTATGTTCACACAGGCGCCGATTCCGCAGTTGTCATGTTCAAATTCCTCCCGGTAAAGCGGCGCCCGGGGGCCTTCCCTCTTCGCATCAAACATATACTTTTCCTCCCTTTCCCCACGTCCGACAATCAAGCAGGAGAATTTCCTTCTCCCCCTGCTCCCTGCACGGCCCGCATGCCGCCTCAGCGGTAAAACTTCCATATACTGGCCCGCGCATAAAAAAAGACACAATGAAGCCTTTCCTGCGCTCCATTGCGTCTTTACCTGACTTACTATACTACATTTCCTGCAGTTTGTAAATAAAGACTTTTGTGTAAATTATCAGA
>CAJTSY010000100.1 GCA_910578995.1 uncultured Acetatifactor sp. | reverse complement strand
TTACAGAATGCAGCAGATGGATGGACATGCCCAGGAAGTATGAGCTGCTGGCGGTTTTGAGCAGGATGCGCCTGGAGGCTGCGCCATAGGGACTGTGCCATAGGGACTGCGTCATAGGGACTGCGCCATAGGGACTGCGTCATAGGGACTGCGCCGGAGGGACTGCGCCATAGGGACTGCGCCGAAGGGGTTGCGCCGAAGGGGGTGCGCCGCAGGATATAAATAGATTGACACGTATCATCCGCATTCCGATTGGCCGGAAGTTGCCTGGCTTGTGGAAAGACAGCACTTTCGGTCAAGAAAAAGATGCTCCCATGCGATATCCTTAAGGAATGGCAGATCAGATAAGCCGGCATAAGGAGGTTAGGATGGAGACGCAGAAAAAGAAGGATGTCCCCCGGAATTTTTGGAAAAACATTTGTTCGCTGATTAGTTTTATACGGTTAAACGACAAAAGAATATTTCTATGGATAGGAAGTTCCATTGTCCTGTCGGCGTTGGTGCCGTTTCCCTACATCCTGCTTTCCAGGAAGGTGATAGACGCCTTCACCGGAAATGCGGATTATACGGCCACAGTAAAGATCATAGCGCTCATGGTGGCCCTGGACTGGCTGCTTCGGACCGTGAACCAGTTCATTGACACGGAGCTGGATAAAAAGGTCAAACGCCTGGAATACGGGGCCATTCAGAGGCTTTTTTACAAAATGTCCGACCTGGATTATGAGCTGTTGGACGATGCGGATACAAAAGATAAATTCGGGAAGGCAACCAAGTGTGTGATGTCGCTGAATTTTTATGAACTGGTGTTGTCCGTGAGGACATTTTTCTCCGGCGGGCTGATCCTGCTGGGGGTCATGGGCATCATCGGGTCAGTGGACCCGGTGCTGCTCGTGGTGATTTCACTGGTGATCCTGGCGAACGCGTATGCCAATTCGAGACTGAAGAAATACAGGTACAGGATGGACAGCGAGCTCTGGCCCATTGACCGGAAGATGGAATGGTTTATGCAGTTTTCCGCCAATATCGAGTATGCAAAGGAAATCAGGGTCAATCAGCTGCAGGAGTTTATTTTTCAAAAGTACCGAAAGCTGTCGGACCATTATTACGGCCTGCTGGACCGTATCACGGATTCGGAGGGGATCGTGAGGTACATAGGGATTCTTTTGTCCGCCCTGCAGGAGGGTATGGCCTACCTTGTGCTGGGCTTTAAGATCCTGGTGGAAAAGACATTGACGGTGGGCGAGTTTACCATGGTCTTCGGCGCCATT
Source organism: uncultured Acetatifactor sp. (assembly GCA_910578995.1). Taxonomy (GTDB): domain Bacteria; phylum Bacillota; class Clostridia; order Lachnospirales; family Lachnospiraceae; genus Acetatifactor. The sequence goes on along the minus strand of CAJTSY010000100.1, from coordinate 13,194 downwards.
ACTTCCTTTAAGAATGCCTGCAGCGGGATGATAGGAGGCATCATTGAAGTCCTGAACAGAGGGCGGTATTTTTCCAATTATCTGGAATTCATGGAGTTGGAAGGCAATAACCGCAAAGGGGATGCGCCTGCGGAGGTCAGGCCGGGGCAGGGGGTGGAGATCGAGTTTAAGCATGTCTCTTTCCGATATCCCAACCAGAACAAATACGCGCTGAAGGACATCAATGTGAAGCTTGCGCCGTTTACAAGGGTTGCGGTCATCGGGGACAACGGGGCGGGAAAAACCAGCTTTATCAAGCTATTGTGCAGGCTGTACGAGCCGGAGGAAGGGCAGATTATGATAAACGGCAGGGATATCCGCGAGCTGGATTACAGGTCCTATCAGAAGATCCTGTCCGTGGTTTTCCAGGATTATAAGCTTTTTTCCTTTTCCGTCCGGGAGAATATCCTGTTTTCCCAGGACCGGGAGAGAGAAGAGGAGATTTACCAAAAGGCAGCGTATATGGGCGCGGATGCCATGCTGAAGGCGCTGCCCCAGGGGTTGGATACATTGCTGTTTAAGGATTATGACGCGGCGGGGGTGAACCTTTCCGGAGGCGAGGGGCAGAAGGTGGCTATCCTGAGGGCCCTGTTCAAGGAGTCGGAGATTATGATACTGGACGAGCCCACGGCAGCCCTGGACCCGGATGCGGAAAAGAAGATATATGAGAGCTTCCAGGCCTTTTCAAAGGGCAAAACTGCCGTCTATATATCCCACAGGCTTGCCAGTGCGCGCTACTGCGACAAGATCCTGGTGTTTAAGGACGGAGAGCTGTGTGAACAGGGAGACCACGAGAGCCTGATGGCCCTGGGCGGAGAGTATAAAAGGCTTTATCAGATCCAGGCAGGGTATTATGCGGAGAAGGCGGCAGGATAATTGCTGCATCCCGGCTGCCCTGCCTTGTATGAAAGGTTGGGGATTACCATGGCTGCCCGCGTCACATCCTGGCTTCCATCAGGTTACTGGAGGAATACCGTCGCAGCCCCCTGTAGAACACGAACACCGCAGCAGCTGAGAGCAGAACCGTATACCCCAGAACCGCGAGAAAAGTCCTTCCGTCAAAGCGCATCATCACATGCACCGGGCGGTAAATTGCCATGCCTACGGGCAGGAGGTTGTAGATCAGGAACCTGGCCGTACCCTTAAAGATCCCGTCCGGATAGGTGGAGAAGCTGATGGTACTGTTTACCATATGGCTTCCGAAGGCATCCGCCCGTACAAACCAAAAGGACAGACTGCCCAGCAGCAGGGAAAACGCAGTGAGAATGACGGCCCCTGTCACCGTGAACAGCAAAAACAGCAGCAGCCGCACCGGGCTGAAGCAGAAGATGCACAGTACCAGCAGGCCATAGAGCAGATCCCCTATGGCAGAGGTATTGGTGGAGGAGGTGAGCACGGCAAGCAGCACATTTTTGGGTTGTACCAGGTAGGCGTCCAGCTTACCGTTTATGATCAGCTCCGGAAGGGAGAAAGCCCTTGCGAAGAAAATCCGGGACAGCCCGAAGGTGCTGGCCGCCAATCCCCACAGAAGCATTACGTCCGCCATGGAGTAGCCGCCGATATCTTCTTTTAACCGGAATAAAATTATCCACTGAATGATAAAACTGGCGTTGTTCAGCACCATAAATCCCACATTGGTCAAAAAGGTAACCTTATTCAGCATTTCCCGCATAATATTGAATTTCACGGCCAGCAGGCATACCCGCAGCTGATTCCGAATCCGATGTTTAACCGCCGTTGACATGTAATTTCCGAACCCCCTTTCCATAGAGGAAGAGCATCAGGGCAGCGGCAGCTCCCAGGTAAAGGGCCTGTGCCAGGATGATCTCAATGTATTTGTCGGCAGAGAAGTCCACGATCAGCTTGGCCGGGCCGTAACAGACCGTGTAGATGGGCGTCAGCTTGAAAACAGGCTGCAGCACCGCCGGGAAAATTTCCACCGGAAAGATGGTTCCGATCAGGAGCATCATTTTGTTGTAGAGCCACTGGAAGGGATTGGCATCCTCAACCCAGAAGGAAATCAGGCTGATACATATACGAAACACGGCATCGATGGTGAGGCCTAAGATAACCACCGGTATGGCGGCGAGCAGGTGCAGGGGGGAGAACCGGGGCAGCGGCCCTACCATGGCGGTTCCCATCACAGCGGCCAGGACCGCGAACATGGGCAGCTGGACGCTCCAGCCCCCGGTGTACCGGGCCAGGATATACAGGGTGTAGTGATAAGGCTTGTTCACCAGATAGGCGATGTTGCCGCTCCGGATGTCGGACGATGCCTGCCGGGCCACCGTACCCGCAGGAGCGCCGAACCAGAGGGCTTCCGTGATCATCACATACCAGATCATCTGCTCCCTTGTGTAGCCGGCGATCAGAGAATCCGGAGCGGAATAAATGTAATTCCATAGATTAATAAATACAAAAATGAAAATAAAGTAGCTGATGAAGCTCATGGCGATATTCAGGGCATACTGCAGGTTCTCCATCAGTACCGAACGGTAGATTACGGCGTATTTTCTCATGAGGTATCACTCCCTTTTGTTTTCCTGTTTTTGTGCGGATGTGTTATGGCGGCATGATATATCCTGTGGGGACATGCTGCATGATATATCCTGTGGGACATGCTGCGGCGGCATGATATATCCTGTGGGGACATGCTGTGGCGGCATGATATATCCTGTGGGGACATGCTGTGGCGGCATGATATATCCTGTGGGACATGTTATAGCGGCATGCTGCATTCTGGAGGGATATTTGCCGGTGCTCCTTGCCCAGGGCTGCTGCCGGGACATGCGCCTCTGACAAACTTTTTATGTCGTCCCTATATTCTCCGCCTTATAGATTTCCGTAATGATATTCTCCAGAGGGATGTTGGAAATATTGATATCCTCCACATTCTCCCCGCCGATCAGGTGCAGGGCGTCGCTGATTGGCATCTTTTCCGTGTCCACCTCGAATTTCACATGCCTGCCTTTCTGCTTTAAGACGGTGATTCCTCCTCCGGCCTGCAGCAGGGCCTCTTCCTGTAGTTTTGCCTCCACGATTTTCTTATTCAGATAATGATATTTCAGGTGCTCCATGGACTCGTCCAGTACGATACGCCCGCTGTTCACGATGATGATCCGCTTACAGAGCTTTTCGATATCTCCCACATCGTGGCTTGTGAGAAAAATGGTGGTGCCAAGCTCCTTATTCATCTGCTTGATCAGGGAGCGGATGCTTTCCTTGACTACCGGGTCCAACCCTATGGTGGGTTCGTCCAGGAACAGGATCTTCGGTTTGTGGATCAGGGAGGCCACGATCTCGCAGCGGATTCTCTGCCCCAGGGACAGGCTGCGCACTGGAGTGTTGATAAAAGCTCCCAGTTCAAAGATCTCCCCAAGCTCCCGGATCCGCGCCTCCGTCTCCCGGGCCGACAGGTCATAGATGGCGCCGAAAAACTGAAAATTGTCATAGGGAGTCAGGTGAACCCAGAGCTGTTCCTTCTGGCCGAACACGGTGCCGATCTCATAGGCCAGCTGTTTCCGCTTTTTGGACGGGTCTATGTCAAGCACCCTGGCAGTGCCGGCATCGGGATAGAGGATGCCGGTCAGCATCTTGATGGTGGTGCTTTTGCCCGCCCCGTTGGGGCCGATGAAGGCCAGGACTTCTCCCTCTTTTACGTTGAAAGAAATACGGTCTACCGCTTTTATTTCCTCCGTCTCAGGGTGCAGGAGGGCCCGCAGGCTTCCCTTCATCCCTTTTTCCTTCCTGCGCACGCGGAAGGTTTTTGATAATTCCATTGCTTCAATTGCATTCATGCCATTCTGCCTCCTGTGATAAGGACTACAAATAACCATTGCGAGTTTATAGCAATTTTTTATTGCATTTCCGAGCTTTTGCCTGAAGATATTACAGGAACCGCTTCGCGAACCCTGTAATCAAAAGGAAATTGCAGCGGTTATTTTTCGATGATTCCTAATAAAAAAGAACCGCCCTGCCATATACACTTCCGTGTACATACCATGCGGTTCTCCGTCTTCTGATTACCGCATAGCCAAATAAGACTTTTCGTCCTACGGCCATGCGATTTCCCGGTGGTGGGCCGGGGGATCAGGTAGTGGCCGTATTATGAAAAATCTGCTGCACCAGCATAATCAGAAAAAGGGATACATTTTTTGTGCAAGTCATTACATAGTCTCCTGTCCGGTACAGGAAGAGGGGCATGGGAACCGTTTCTGCCCATGTTTCCTGTTCCATTGACTAAATTTTATGTAGTGTAGCACAATGAGAGGAAAAAGGCAAGTATTTTTTGTAAAAATTTTTTTATTGTTTAAGTTGGCAGAGTTTTTATGCTGGTGAGTACAATCATTTACTATTTTTTGTTTTGGATAATAAATATTTAAACCGTGAGTATCAATCGTCAGATGCCGCAGGAAGTTGGGGACGGCGCTTAGTTTTTATTGCAAAAAAGGCCGGTATCGTTTATACTGGATGGAAATCGAATACCGATGAAGGAAACGAAACGGCGACCGAAAGGCCGCCAGGGAGAAGACAGGATGAATCGTGACAGACTGAAGGATAAGAAAAGGATCGTAGTAAAGATCGGGAGTTCTTCCCTGACGCATGGGGAAACCGGAGGGACGGATCTGATCAAGCTGGAAAAACTGGTGCGGGAGCTGTGTGATTACCGCAATCGGGGGATAGAGGTGGTGCTGGTGAGCTCCGGGGCCATCGCGGTGGGGAGCAGGACACTGGGGCTGAAGGGAAGGCCGACGGATATTTCCCTGAAGCAGGCCTGCGCGTCCGTGGGACAGGCGAGGCTGATGGTGATGTACCAGAAACTTTTCGCGGAGTATAACCATATCGCGTCCCAGATTCTCATGACAAAGAACACCATGCTGAATCCCATCAACCGGAAAAACGCGGAGAATACATTTGAAAAGCTTTTGGAACTGGGCGTGATTCCCATTGTCAATGAAAACGACACCATTTCCACTTATGAATTACAGAAGCTGCAGCAGTTTGGGGACAATGACACCCTTTCTGCCGTTGTGACAGCCATGATCCACGCGGATCTGCTGATTCTGCTGTCGGATATTGACGGGCTGTATACCGATGACCCGCACAGGAATCCTGATGCACGATTTATCGATACGGTGGAAACGATTACGGACGAGATGATGCGCCTGGGCAAGGGGGCGGTGACGGAGGTGGGTACCGGAGGCATGGCCACAAAACTTGCCAGTGCCAGGATTGCCACTGCGGCGGGGGCGGACATGATCATTGCAAACGGCAGGGATGTGGGCGTTTTACATGAACTGTTGGACGGGGAACCCAGGGGAACCATTTTTCTGGCCAGCAGGAACGAGTCCTTCGACCTGGGGGATTTTCTGGAGGGATAGCGGGGATGAAACGGGTGCGGTTCACGGGAACCGTGGAACGGGTAGAGTACGGTCCGGAGGGGCCGCGGGAAGGATAGGGGCGGTTCAGAGGGGCCGTGGAAAGGCTGCGGATACGGTTCAGGGGAACCACGGGAACCGGGAGAGCATGATTCCGGGGACAGCGGGAAAAGGAAGAGAAAAGTACGACGTGGCAAATTGCCGGGAACGGCAGAGGAATGGAGGAAGGCATGGAATATCTGGAGCAGATTGGAATCCGGGCAAAAGAGGCCGAAAGCCGGCTGCGGATCCTGGGTACTGAGGAGAAAAACAGGGCGCTGCGGAAAGCCGCCGAATATCTGGTAAAGGAACAGAATCGGCTGTTGGCGGCCAATGGGAAGGATATGGAGGCGGCCCGTGGGAAAGGAATGCCCCAGGGGCTTCTGGACCGTCTGGCGCTGAATGAGGAACGGATCCGGGGCATGGCGGAGGGCCTTCTGGAGGTGGCCGGGGCGGATGACCCGGTGGGGGAAGTGATTCAGATGAAAAAACGGCCAAACGGACTTCTGATCGGGCAGAAAAGGGTTCCCCTCGGGGTGGTGGGCATCATCTATGAAGCCCGTCCCAATGTGACGGCAGATGCCTTCGGACTTTGTTTTAAGGCGGGCAATGCGGTGATTCTGAAGGGAGGAAGCGACGCCCTTTCCTCCAATGAGGCCATTGTGGCTCTGCTGCAGAAGGCCCTGGCGGACTGCGGCCTTCCGGAGACGGCGGTGCAGCTTATCGCCAGTACGGACCGGCAGCTGACGGCCCGTTTTATGAAGATGAACCGGTATGTGGACGTGCTGATCCCCAGGGGAGGGGCGGGTCTGATCCGCAGCGTGGTGGAGGGCAGCACCGTTCCGGTGATAGAAACGGGAACCGGCAACTGCCACATTTATGTGGATGCTTCCGCCGACCTGGACATGGCGGTGGAAATCCTGTTTAACGCGAAGACACAGCGGATCGGGGTCTGCAATGCCTGCGAATCCCTGGTGGTGCACGAGGCTGTGGCGGATGCCTTCCTTCCCATGGCGGCGGCCCGCCTGGCGGAGAAAAAGGTGGAACTGCGGGGGGATGCGGAAGCCATGGCAGCGGAGGGCAGCATTTTGCCGGCCAGTGAGGAGGACTGGGGGACCGAGTATCTGGATTATATTTTATCGGTAAAAACAGTTCGGAATATCGACGAAGCCATCGCCCATATCAACTGTTATAACACAGGACATTCCGAGGCGATCATAACCAGGGATTATGCCAATGCGCAGCGTTTTCTGGACGAGATAGACGCGGCGGCGGTCTACGTCAATGCCTCCACCCGCTTTACGGACGGGGGGGAATTCGGCTTCGGCGCCGAGATCGGCATCAGCACCCAGAAGCTCCATGCCAGGGGGCCCATGGGACTGAAGGAACTGACCACCGCCAAGTATATCATATACGGAAACGGCCAGGTGCGAAGGTAAGGGGCCTTGCCTTTTCCGGGGAAAACTGTTACACTGAAGCATGTAGGAAGATTGTTTTCTGCCAACTTGCGTCATGGTCTGTGGGGGTAAATGAAGCCTCTTCCGGCTGGGTTTATCGTCCTCCCTGGTGTATCGCAGCCTGTAGAGGAAACTGAGGGGGACGCAGTGGGCTGTGCCGAACAAATGAGGGGGCAGATACACTGAAGAACGGGACGTGCAGAGGGCGGGGACTTTATTTTTATTAAGAGAAAGGGAGAGAGACAGCATGTATGATTTGATCATTATAGGATCGGGCCCGGCAGGACTTTCCGCGGCCATTTACGGGAAGAGGGCGGGCCTGCGTCTTGTTGTACTGGAGAAGAATCCGATGAGCGGCGGCCAGGTGCTGAACACGTATGAGGTGGACAACTATCTGGGCATGCCGGGTGCAGACGGTTTTGATATGGGAATGAAATTCAGGGAGCACGCGGACAAAGTGGGAGTGGAGTTCCTGGAAGCTTCCGCCCTGGCTATCGAGAACAGGGAGGCGGACAAACTGGTTAAGACGGATGCAGGCGATCTGACAGCCAGGGCAGTGATTCTGGCCACAGGCGCTGTACATGCCGCACTGGGGGTACAGGGGGAGGAGAGGCTTTCGGGAAAGGGCGTGTCCTACTGTGCCACCTGCGACGGCGCTTTTTTCCAGGGGAAAACCGTGGCTGTGGTGGGAGGGGGAGACGTTGCCCTGGAGGATGCCATCTACCTGTCACGGCTCTGTGAAAAGGTATACCTGATCCACAGGAGGGACGAGCTGAGAGGGGCATTTGTGCTGCAGGAGGAACTGAAGGCGTTGGCCAATGTGGAGATCCTCTACAGCCATGTGGTGGAAGAAATCCGCGGCGGGGAGGCGGTGGAAGGCATCCTTGTCAAGGATTTGAAGACCGGGGAGAGCCGCGAACTGTTCCTGCAGGGGGTGTTTGTTGCGGTGGGGATCCGGCCCGGGACGGAACTGGTGCGGGAACTGGTGGACTGCGATGAGGGCGGCTATGTACTGGCAGGGGAGGACTGCGCCAGCAGCGTACCCGGAATTTTTGCCGCAGGGGATGTGCGCAGGAAGCCCATCCGCCAGATTGCCACGGCGGTGGCGGACGGAGCCAATGCTGCCGTGGCTGCGGGAAATTATTTACATTCATAATCAGAAATATTTGCCGCCATAAATGTATAGTATAACAAAAGACCGCCAGTTACAGGCCCGGCTTAAACAAGTTGGCAAGTTCCGGCAGTCCTGGGGATAATTATAAAGGAATTCGAAAGATTTTTTTAAGAAAAGGGCTGCTTTTTTTAGCGGTTCTTTTTTCTTTTCTTCGTATAAGGTGTCTTTTTATCTTTGAAACCCGCATAAAACGGGCATTCCAGAGGATTCAACAAATTTTTCCCCACGGGTTGACAAAATTAAGAAATGGTGCTATATTTATTAACAGATGTAACAAGTCTGTAATAAGTTATAGACAATAACGTAAAGATTTACGATTAAAAATGACCGCATATACATACTTTCACGGATGGGAGAGGAGATAAACATGATACGTAAAACGATAAGGATAACGGCCTGCGCGCTGACTGCAACCCTGTTTTTTTCTGCTTTTGGAATGAATGCGGAGGCTTCCGCTGATTCTGTGCTGCCGGGCGGGGGTGTGAGTCTTGCACTGGCCAACGGGAACAAGCTTGAGGAGGTTACCACGGATGTGCCTACCATGCCCATTGAATCCATTATCGAGTGGCTTCAGGTGGAGGAGCAGGCGGAACCTACCGAGGAGGATCTGTTCCGCAACCTGGTAATTGCCCAAGTGACGAATTACGTAAATGTGAGGAGCATCCCCAGTGAGGAAGGAGAGATCTTAGGAAAGCTTTACAATAATTCGGTAGGTACTTTTATTTCGGAAGAGAACGGTTGGTACCAGATCAGCTCCGGTTCGGTTACCGGCTATGTGAAGGCTGAGTTCTGCGTCACCGGCGAAGGCGCGGTGGAGATCGCCAAGAGAGTGGGCAAACGGATTGCGACGGTTACGACCCAGACGCTGTTTGTACGTACCGAGCCCAGTACAGAGTGTGCGATTCTGGGAATGGTTCCCGAGGCGGATGACCTGATTGTATTGGAGGAGACGGAAGGTTGGGCGAAAGTGGACGTGGAAGAAGGTATCGGATGGGTATCCACTGACTATGTGTCCCTTCACAGTGAATTTGTCCAGGCAGAGTCCAGGGAAGAGGAAGAGAGACGTCTGGCGAAAGAGGAAGAGGAACGGAAGAAAGCCCGTGCCGCGGCAGCACAGAAGGCGGCGCAGAGCCAGGGCAGTTCGGCTTCCCAGGACAGCCAGTCCTACAGTGTAAGCGGCGGCAGTGAGATGGGTGCCGCAGTGGCGGAATACGGTCTTCAGTTTGTGGGAAATCCTTATGTGTACGGGGGAAGCAGCCTGACCAATGGCACTGACTGCTCCGGATTTGTTATGAGTGTGTACGCAAACTTCGGCGTGAGCCTGCCGCACTCCTCTGCGGCGGACCGTTCCCAGGGATATGGCGTGGATGGCATCGAGAATGCACAGCCCGGCGACATCATCTGCTATTCCGGCCATGTGGGAATTTACATAGGAAACGGACAGATTGTGCATGCCTCCAACGAGAGGACGGGAATTACCGTATCCAATGCAGGTTATAGAAACATTCTGGCGATCAGGAGAATTTTCTGAGGCAGACTGAATATTTACAGAATTACATTTGGAGAAAAGCCGTACCCGCACAGGGGGCGGCTTTTTTGCACGGTGGTCTGCAGATGTCACTGTTCACGGCTTCGCTGTTCGCGGCAGTTGATGCGCATGTGTAATGTGGGCGAATGCATTCATGGGTTTGCTGCGCGCAATATAGGTGAATGCGTTCACGGGTTTGCCACGCATAGGCGAATGCGCTCACGGGTTTGTCGCGCGAAGAGTGTGCGAAAACGCCCCGCTGCGGCATCAAGGGAACACCAGGCGGAAAGTTGCTGCTGAAGCGGGGACCGGAAATGCATGTGGAGAGGGCAGTTTTATAAATCATTGTGCAAAATCACTAAAAAAAATACGCATATTCTGTATGCCGCGCATTTAAGTACGTTAAACAGGAATGGTTATCCACAGGAAAAAGCTTCCAAAGGCCCGTAAAATCAACTTATGCACGAAGTTATACACAGTATCCACAGAAAAATGAAGTTTTTGGTATAACAATAAGAGAAAAGAAATCGAAAATATGTTTTGTGAAAAACAGATAAAGCAGACCGTCTGTTCGGGTAAAACAGAGAATATTGTTGACAATTGTTAAGATAAAAAGAAAGAATTCATCTGTTAAGTTGTTGCAAAAATAGGTGTTGCCATGCTATAATGTTCATACAATAAATACTTGAAGCAGTTTACAGGTATTTAACCCATGGCAACACAATAGGATGCGGCCCAATGTCCCTGCATCAGGTTACCTGACTTTTTTACTTCAGGACAGCGGGGACGGCTGCCGAAATATGCCTGCTATGGGAATAAACAACGGAAAGGGATGAACTGTATGAAATTTATTATCGTAGGCAGAAATTTTGAGGTAACACCAGGACTACGTTCCGCCGTGGAGGATAAGATCGGCAAACTGGAAAAGTATTTTAATCCCGATACGGAAGTACATGTAACCTTGAGCGTTGAAAAGGACCGTCAGAAGATTGAGGTGACCATTCCGGTGAAGGGGAACATCATCCGCTCCGAACAGGTCAGCAACGATATGTATGTTTCCATTGATCTGGTAGAAGAGATTATTGAGAGACAGCTGAAAAAATACAAGACCAAGATCGTGGACAAGAAGCAGGCGGCAGGGGAGTTCAGCAGGCTGTATGTTGAGAACGATTACATGGATGATGAGGAAGTCAGGATTGTCCGCACCAAGAAATTTGATATCAAGCCCATGTACCCTGAGGATGCCTGCATCCAGATGGAACTGTTGGGGCATAATTTCTATGTGTTTATCAATGCGGAGACCGAGCAGGTAAACGTGGTATATAAGAGGAAGGGAGACACTTACGGACTCATTGAGCCGGAAATGTAAGCGGTATGCCGGCATCCGGTTTGAGCTGCGGATGTCTGTAAGGTGAAGGAAGGACTGACAGGAGCCCTGTGGTTGTGAGACCATGGGGCTCTTTTCCGTCTTTTGGACATTTCAGGCTTCAGACAGGAATTACAGGCCTGTCTTCTTCATATATTTGCAGTAATGAAATGACCGGGAATAGTGAGAAGAAATGGATGGAGGACAGAGGGGAAAATCTACAGGGTGGCTGAAACGGGGGATACTGGCAGAATGTATTCTGGTACTTGCCGCCGGGATGCTGGTAATGGGGAAGCAGGAGAGGGATGCCGCAGAGAGGACTGTCAGCAACCGGATTCTTTCCATAGAAGACGATTACATAAAATGGGTGGATTTTACAGTATCTTACGAGGCGCTCTGCAGGGCTTATGAATGGGATGTAAAAACCCATGAGTCGGAACACAGCGTGGACTGGGTTGAGCTTCTTGCCTATACCGCAGCAAAAACAGGGGGAGAATTTGACCGGGATGCACTGAAAACCCTGGATAAGGCCGCGGAGAAGCTGTCGGAAGGAGAAGCTGCCATAGAGGAACTGGCGGAGGATCTAAAATATTATCCCTATTATAAGGAAGCCTATGATGCTGCCATCGGAGGTCTGGTGGGGGAATACTGGGAGGAAAATCCTGAGTACAGCGGCGACAGCATCCCGCCGGGAGGACCTGTAAATGAAGGCATGGAGAATTCTGCGGCCGGAGGTCAGACGGGGAGATATATCAAACGGTATGGGCTGAAAGGATATTTCCCGTTGGCCAGGGGGTTCGATTATACCCATTATGATGATTTCGGGGCAGGGAGGAGCTATGGGTACCAGAGGAAGCATCTGGGACATGACATGATGGGGCTGGTGGGGACTCCGATTATGGCCATAGAGTCCGGGGTGGTGACTGCCCTGGGCTGGAACCAGTATGGGGGGTGGCGGATTGGTATCACAAGCTATGATGGGAAAAGGTATTATTACTATGCGCATCTGAGGCAGAATTACCCTTATGCGGAGGGGCTGCAGGAGGGGAGCGTGGTGACGGCGGGGGATGTGATTGGGTAGTCTTGCGGTATAATAGGGCTAAATAAAGAACCTTTGACTATGAGGGCTTTATTTAGTCCTTTTCATTTCTCCAGATTTTCTATATCTGATGAAAAGGCAGCGCTGCGGGAGGAAGTCGAATTCCTCTTTGAAATTGACCATAACGGCTTGTGCTTTGGACACAAGGAACTGCAAGAAAGCATGAAGCCGTTACTTGCGAACATTATACCATGGTAGGAAAGGATTGTACAAGATAAATATCGGTATTTAGAAGAAAATTTGTTTTGTTTTGAAATTAGCTGCTGGCTTTAATATGGCAATTTTGTAACTGAAATGATTTGGGTTGTCAGTCAGCTGTTTGAGCTGGCTGACGGCACAAATCTGTTCAAGTATGTGACAGACATACTGTATTCCAATAGTAGGAGGACTAGCTATGAGTATGAGTACGGCGACAGGCGCAGGAAACAGAGAAGCCTACACAATTATTTTCAAGGATAAGCAGCACAAGGATTTTTATATGGATTTCCTGCCGAGATGCAGGTATCAGGATGTGTACCATAGGGCGCTGGTTTACTGCCTGGGCTTAAGCAGGGACACGAGGGCCTATGCACGGCAGATTTACGATTTTGAAACGGGAAACGTGAAGCCGGAATGTCTGCAGGCAGGCTGGCTGACCAGTGGCAGCGGGAGGATTATCCGGATGGCATTCAACCTTTACTGCAACGGGACGCCCAGTGTCTATGATTATGAGGAGGGCGAGGAGCAGCTGAAGGAATGCCGGTGTTATACAGCGGAGGATCTGTTCTGCTGTGACTATGCGGTTTATTTCTGGGAGGCGGTGAAGCTGCGCTATCCGGAGTATACGCACAATTAAGGGAAAGGATTGGAGGGACAGGATGCTAAAAATCAGGATGCAGGGGACGCTAAAGGATTTGAAATGGTTCCGGCAGCTTCTGGAAGACAGTGAAGAGATTCAGGTGAACCGGGTGTCGGAGGCCTTTGCGAACAAGGGGACGAAGCAGTTTTTCCGTATGTATGCGGAAGTAGAAAAAGTAGAGAAGCGAAAATAAGGAAGTAGAAGAGATAAGCAGGAAGAAAAGCTTATAAGGAAAGCCGGAGGAAAATATATGTGTAGGTTATCTGAAAAAACAGC